>JAJXSQ010000018.1 GCA_021784495.1 Myxococcales bacterium
GCCAGCGCCCCTCCGCCTCGGCGAGGGCGACGCGCTCGCCGGGGAGCGGCGCGACGACGGCGAGCAGCCGATCGCGGATCTCGAGCAGCCTCTCCACCGGCGCATCATGCCACGCCGGCCGCCGGCCGCCGCGGAGCGCGCCGGCCGCGCGCCACGCCCAGGGCGCCCGCGTCCGCGCCCCCTCCCGGAGCGGAGTCTCCCGCGCGGGGCGCCCGCGCCGATTCCCTCGACCGCAACGCTTGCGTCGGGCCAGACTTGATCGACCGCAAGGCGCAAGCTCTGCGGGAAGACGAGCGAGTTTCCCCCGTCGAATCGCGGGCCTGAACCGTGCAGGGGACGCTGAGTCAAGCCGCGTCACCGGTCTCCCTGGAGGTTTCGTGCTCTCCAACGCTCCCGTCGCCGACTGCAACGTCTGCTCCCTCGGGCTCGCCTCGCAGGGGAAGTGCCGGCTCACGCCGACCAACCGGGAGGCGGGGGCGACGATCTGCGCCCAGGGTGAGCGGCCCCGGACGGTCTTCTTCGTGAAGGAGGGGTTCGTCGCGCTCTCCTCCGTCAGCCAGAAGGGCTCGGAGCTGCTCCTCACCCTCCGCGGCCCCTCCTCCCTGCTCTGCACCGAGGCGCTCCAGGGGGAGCCCTCTCTCTTCGAGGTGAAGGCGCTGTCGCGCGTCAAGGTCTGCGGGATCGGGGGCGACGCGCTGGCCCAGTGGATCGGCCCGGAGCGGAGCGCCTCGCGCGTGGTCCTCGACCTGCTCCTCACCGAGGGGCGACAGCAGCGCGACGAGGTCAACTGGCGCCAGGGCGACTGCCTGTCGAGGGTCGCGCGCTTCGCGCTGGCGCACGCGCGCTTCCTCGCCGACCGTCCGAACGCGGTCCGCAAGCAGGTGGTGGCGCGCCTCCTCGGGATGAGGCCGGAGACGCTCTCCCGCTGCCTCACCCGGCTCGAGCAGGACGGCGTCCTCGACGCCTCCCGCGGCCTCAAGGTGCTCGACCATCGGAGGCTCGAGTCGATCGCCCTCGAGGAGACCGCGGCCTAGTGACAGGACCGGTGACTTCGCGGTAATGGTCTCGGCCGCGGGGCAGAGGACAGGAGAGGTCCACAATGCTTGGTCTCAGGATGCCGGAACTGCTCGTCATCGGATTCATCGTCGTCCTGCTGTTCGGGGGGAACAAGCTGCCGCAGCTCGGCCAGGGTCTGGGCGAGGCGATCCGCGGCTTCAAGAAGGCGATGTCCGACGACGACGGGCAGAAGCAGGTCACGCCGCCGGCGAAGGACCAGACCCCGCCCCACGCCTGAACCGCGCGGCCCGCCGTCGCCGTCGCGAGCGGGCGTCGCGAACGCTCTGCGGAGGCGGCGCTCCGGTCAGCGCAGCGCTTGCGATCCCGGCTGCAGGCCCAGGCAGTCCGGCCTGCGCGGATCCGCGCACCTGCCGCGTCGCCGGCGGTTTCGCTCGTGGTTCCGGAGCGGCTCGCGCCGGACGGCTCGGCTGGTTACCAGGGCACGGTTCTTTCATGTCCCGTCAGCGGGGGATGGAGGAGCGCCATGTCGATGGGTCCCGCCGCGCCGGACGGAGTCGTGGTCAATGTCCGTCTCGCCCGGGAGTTCACGCCGCTCGAGGCCAGGGTGCTCCACGACGTGGTGGAGCGGGCCTCGCCGGGCACGCTGGTGGACGTCGACTTCCGCGCCGTGCGCGAGTGCCATGACGTGGCGCTCCTCCTCCTCGCACGGGACATCCTGCAGGGGCGTGTCCACTTCTCGTTCCAGGGGATGTCCCTGCACCAGGCGCGCCTCCTCGGCTACCTCGGCGCGCGGCTCGAGTCGGACCTCGCGCCCGCGCCGGCCTGAACCCCAGGGCGGAGGCCTCGCCCCCGAAGGGTCGCGGCGTCACCGGCGCGCGATGAGCCGCGCCAGCCAGCCGGTCACCGCGGCGAAGGCGCGGCCCGTCAGCCGCCTCCACCACCCGGCGATCCCTCCCTCCGCGGCCCAGCCCGGCGGGATGCGCTGCGACTCGGCGATCCTCGCCCGCACCCACCGCTCGCCCTCCGCCGCCGCGCGCCGGTCCTCGACCTCGGCCAGCGCCTCGAGGTTCGCGAGGGAGAGCGGATCGAGGTTGAAGCTCCCGATCAGGAGGCGCAGGCCGTCGACCACCGCGATCTTGGCGTGGAGCATCGAGAGCGGCCACTCGTAGACCTCCACGCCGGCGGCGAGGAGCCGCCGGTAGTGGCGCCGCGCCGCCGCGTGCGAGAGCAGGACGTCGCTGCGCGCCGGGAGGACGATCTGGACGCGCACGCCCCGCCGCGCCGCCGCGGTGATGCTCCGGACGAGGTGGCGATCCGGGAGGAAGTAGGCGTGGGCCAGGAGGAGGTGGACCCGGGCGCCGCCGATCGCCTTGACGTAGCGGCGCCGCAGCCGCCACCCCCCTCCCAGCCCCGAGAGCCAGAACCGGACCGGGCCCGCCGGGCTGTGGCCGCGCTCGCCCCGCCCGCGCCGCTGGAGCCACGCGGCCGCCCGGCCGCGCACCGCGACCGCGAGGTCCGCCCAGGGCGCCGGGAGGCCGCCGGCGGCGAGGTACTCGTCGGCGACGTTGATCCCGCCGACGATCGCCAGCACGCCGTCGATCGCGAGCATCTTCCGGTGGTTCCGGCGGAGCCGGCCGAGGAGCAGCCGGCTCATCGGGTTGAAGATCTCCACCTCGCAGCCGGCGGCGCGCAGCCTCGCCGCCACCGCGCCGGCGTGGGGGGCCGAGCCCCAGCCGTCGATCACGATCCGGACGCGGACCCCCCTCTGGACGGCCCGGCCGAGCGCCGCCGCGAACCGGCCCCCGACCGTGCCCAGGGTGAAGGTGTAGACCTCCAGCAGGATCTCGGAGCGCGCCGCCTCGATCGCCTCCAGCATCGCCGGGAAGGCGACCGCCCCGCCGTCGAGCACCGTGATGTCGTCGGGCGCCCTCCCGGGCGTGCCGCCGCGCCGCGCCGGCTCCATGGTTCAGGGTACGGCCGCCGTCGCGATCGCGCCAGCGCGGTCGCGCTCCCCGGACGGTTGACCCGCAGCGGGGCGCGCCCTACATACGAGCCAGATGCCCGAGACCGTCCTCGCCGAGCTGCGGCGCTACCTCCGGTTCGGCGCGGACGAGGAGGCGCTCCTCCGCGACTTTCACCCCCTGGCGCGCCCCAGCTTCCAGGGGATCGCCGAGATCTTCTACGCCCGGATCCTCGATCACGCCGAGGCCTCGCGGGTGCTCCACGGCGGCGAGAGCCACGTCGGCCAGCTCAAGGTGACCCTCGTCGCCTGGATGGACTCGCTCCTCGCGGGCCCCTGGGACCAGCCCTACTGGGACGGCCGCTACCGGATCGGCCGGGCGCACGTCCGGATCGGGATGCCCCAGCACTACATGTTCGGCGCCATGAACGTCGTCCGCGGCGAGCTCGATCGCCTCGCCGCCGAGCGGCTGGCCGGGAGCCCGCGCGCCGCCCCGACCCGCGCGGCGGTCGGGAAGATCCTCGACCTCGAGCTCGCGATCATGCTCCACACCTACCGGGACGACCTGCTGGCCCAGCAGGCCCGGGTGGAGCGGCTCAGCACCTTCGGCCAGCTCGTCGGGTCGATCGGCCACGATCTCCGCAACCCGCTCGGCGTGATCGAGACCTCGCTCTTCCTCCTCCGGAGCCGCATGGGCGAGGACCCGCGGACCCGCAAGCACCTCGACCGGATCCAGGAGCAGGTCGATCACGCGAACGGCATCGTCACCAACCTCCTCGACATGATCCGCGATCGACCGCTCACCCGGGAGCCGATCGATCTGGCCCGGCTGGGGGCCGCGGCGGTGGACGCGGTGCGCCGGCCCCCGACCGTCTCCCTGGCGGTCACCGGGCTCGATGGGCTCCCCCCCCTGCAGGGCGACGCGACCCAGCTCCGCCAGGTCCTCGTCAACCTGCTCGAGAACGCCGTCTTCGCCGCCTCGCCGGCCGGCTCGGTCGCCCTGCGCGGGCGCGCCGAGGACGGGGCGATCCTCCTCGACGTCGAGGACACCGGGCCGGGGGTCGATCCGGCGACGCGCCGCCGGCTCTTCGAGCCGCTGATCACGACCAAGCAGCAGGGCATCGGGCTCGGCCTGGCGCTGGTGAAGCGGATCGCCGAGCGCCACGGCGGGACCGTGGAGTACGCCGATCGCGCCGGCGGGGGCGCGCGCTTCACGGTCCGGCTGCCGGTCGGGCCGCCGGGGGGCTGACATGCGCCGCTACCTGATCGTCGACGACAACCGGGAGTTCGCGGAGAACCTGGCCGAGATCATCCGGGACGGCGGCGGCGCCGCGGCGGTGGCGGCGAGCGGCGCCGAGGCGCTCGCCCTCGCGGGCACCGCGCGCTTCGCGGCGATCCTCACCGACATGAAGATGCCCCACATGGGCGGCGCCGAGGTGGTGCACGAGTTCCGCCGCCTCGATCCCGCCATCCCGGCGATCGTGATGACCGCGCACGTGGGGGACGACGCGCTCGCCGCCGCCCGGGCGGAGGGGCTGCTCGCCGTCCTGCCGAAGCCGACCCCCGTCGAGCGGCTCCTGGAGCTGCTCGGCCGGGCCCGCCGCGATGGCCTGGTGGTGGTGATCGAGGACGACGCGCGGCTCTCCGACAACGTCTGCGAGCTCCTGGCGAGCCACGGCTTCGCCGCGGTCACCGCCGCCTCGGTGCTCGAGACCGAGCGGCTCGGCCCGGTGCGGCCGTTCTGCGCGCTCGTCGACCTCCGGGTCCCGGGCGGCCCGGACGGGGAGGCGATGCGGCGCCTGGGGCTGAAGTTCCCCGGCCTTCCCCTGGTGGTGATGACCGGCGTCCACGCGCCGCCGCCGGTCGAGGCCCACCGCACCTTCGAGAAGCCCTTCGACTCGGATGCGCTCCTCGACGTGGTCGAGCGGCTCCACGCCGCCCGCCCGGGCGCCGCGCCGTGAAGGAGCACGCGCCGCGCCGGCCGCGGGTCCTCGTGGTGGACGACAACCGCGGGCTGGTGGACAACCTCGCCGAGGTCCTGGAGCGGGCGGGCTACGCCGTGGCGGGCGCGCCGAGCTGCGCGGCGGCCCTCCGCGCGGCGGCCGACGGCTTCGACGTCGCCCTCGTCGACCTGAAGCTCCCCGACGGCGACGGCACCGCGCTCGCGCCCCAGCTCAAGGAGCGCTCGCCCGACGGCGAGGTGGTCCTGCTCACCGGCTTCGCCACCCTCGAGTCGGCGATGGCCGCCGTCCGCGCCGGCGCCTGCGCCTACCTGGTGAAGCCCTGCGCGACCCCGGAGCTGCTCGTCACCCTCGAGCAGGCGATGCGGCAGGTGCGCCTCCACGCCGAGAAGCGCGAGCTGGCGCGCAAGGCGGCGGTGGCGGAGAAGCTGGCCGCCGTCGGCACCATGACCGCCGGGCTCTCCCACGAGATCCGCAACCCGCTGAACGCCGCGGCGCTCCAGCTCAGCGTGCTGGAGCGGCGCCTCCGGCGGCTCCCGCAGGACGCGCAGGGCGCGCTCCTCGAGCCGCTCCTCCTCGTCCGGGACGAGATCCGCCGGCTCGACCACGTCCTCGAGGACTTCCTGCAGTTCGCCCGGCCGCGCGACTTCGTCCCGCGCGCCATCGATCTCCCGGCGGTCGTCGCCCGGGTCCTCGACCTGCTCGGCGGGGAGGCCCAGCGGCGCGCCATCGTGGTCGAGCGCGACCTGGCCCGCGCCGAGGCGCTCCCTCCGGTCTCGGGCGAGGAGGAGCGGCTGCGACAGGTGCTGGTGAACCTCACGCTCAACGCCTTCGAGGCCACCCCCGACGGCGGACGGGTCCGCGTCGGGTGCGCGCCGGTCGAGCCGGACCCGGCGCGGCCGGGCGACCGCGGCGGGGTGGCGCTGGCCATCGAGGACACCGGCCCGGGGATCCCGCCGGCGGTCCGCGACCGGATCTTCGAGCCCTTCTTCACCACCAAGGCGGCCGGCTCCGGGCTCGGGCTCTCGATCGTCCACGCCATCGTGACCCAGCACGGCGGGGCGATCGTCGTCGAGGAGGGGGCGGACGGCGGCGCGCGCTTCGTGGTGACGCTCCCGCGCGCGCCCTGAGGGCGCCCCGGGGGGCTCGGCTCACTCGATCGGCTCGCCGCCCACGCCGCGCTCGGCCGCGCCGTCCTCGGGCGCGCCGCCGCCGTTGTACTCCTTGAGCCGGTACTGGATCTTGCGCACGCTGATGCCGAGGATGTCGGCCGCCCGCGAGGTGGAGCCGCCCACCATGTCGAGGGTCCTCAGGATCGCCTCCCGCTCGATCTCGTAGAGCGTGGCGCCGGGGATGAGCGCCCCGGGGGCGCGCTCGCGCGGTCGGGGCCCGCGGAGCGACGGCGGGAGATCGTCGCTGGTGAGCTCCGCGACCTTGCTCAGCACCACCGCCCGCTCGACGACGTTCTCGAGCTCGCGGACGTTCCCGGGCCAGTCGTGGGAGAGGAGCGCGTTGAGGGTGCCCGGCGCCAGCCCCTTGATCTCCTTGCCGTAGGCGCGCGCGTACTTGTCGATGAAGTGGGAGACGAGCGCCGGGATGTCCCCCTTGCGCTGCCGGAGCGGCGGCAGCGTCACCGCCACGACGTTGAGCCGGTAGTAGAGGTCCTCCCGGAAGGCGCCGCTCTTCACCGCCTCCGAGAGATCCCGGTTGGTCGCGGTGACCAGCCGCACGTCGACCTTGAGCGTCTTGGTCCCCCCGACCCGCTCGAACTCGCGCTGCTGGAGGACGCGGAGCAGCTTGATCTGGAGCGCCGGGGCGATGTCGCCGATCTCGTCGAGGAAGAGCGTGCCGCCGTCGGCGAGCTCGAAGCGCCCCTCCTTGAGGCCGAGGGCGCCGGTGAAGGCCCCCTTCTCGTGGCCGAAGAGCTCCGACTCGAGGAGCGTCTCCGAGAGCGCGGCGCAGTTCACCTTGACGAAGGGCCGATCGGCCCGCGGCGACTCCTCGTGGAGCGCCTGGGCCACCAGCTCCTTGCCGGTCCCCGATTCGCCGAGGATGAGGACGGTCGCCCGGGTCGGCGCCGCGCGCTTCACCACGTCGAACACCGCCTGGAGCTCCGGGGCGTCGCCGACGATGGAGTGGAAGCGGTACCGCTCGCGGACCCGCTCGCGCAGGTTCTGGGTGTCGCGCTGGAGCCGGAGCTTCTCCAGCGCCTTCTCGATGACCACCAGGACCGCGTTCACGTCGAGCGGCTTCACCAGGTAGTTCTCGGCGCCGGCGCGCATCGCCTCCACCGCCGCCTCCACCGAGGCGAAGGCGGTCATCATGACGAAGACGGCGTCGGACCCCTGCTCCCGCGCGCGCTTGAGGAGCGTGATCCCGTCCATCCGCGGCATCCGGACGTCCGCGAGGACCGCGGCGGGGGCGAACCCGGGGAGGAGCGCCAGGGCCTCCTCGCCGTCGGCCGCCTCGGCGATCTCGTAGCCCTCCTCCGCGAGGATCGTGCGGAGCGCGACCCGCGCGTTCTGCTCGTCGTCGACGACGAGGATCCGCTCCCGGGGTCCGCGCCCTCCGCTGGTCTGGGTGGTGATCACTTGAACCGGTCCCTCCACGCGCAAAGGCTGCGGGTTCGCCGTCTCTATGCCCCGAGCGAACGAAAAGATCCAGGGGCTTCGGGCGGATTTGGGATCCGGTGAGCGAACGAGTTTGCGCGATCGGGCGGGGACGATCACCCGTCCGGGGGCCGATCGACGCGCCCGATCCGATCGTACGGGCGCCACCGGAAGCGCGCGCCGAGCCCCTCCGCCACCCTTCGGCAGGCGACCTCGTCGACCTCCGGCACCGCGACGGCGCTCGCCGCCACCTCCGGGATCGCGCCCACCGCGCTGCGGATGAAGGCCAGCACCGCCGGATAGGCCGACTCGCCGTGGCGGCTGGGGCAGATCCGGGCGTAGGTCGCCGCGTCGGCGGCGTTGAGCGAGACCGAGATCGCATCGAGGCCCGCCCGGGCCAGCTCCGGGACGACGTCGCGCCCCTCCCGGAGGTTGGCCAGCCCATCGGTGTCGAGCCGGACCCGGGCCACCCCCGCCCCCTTGAGCCGCCGCACCAGGTCGAGGAGCACCCCGAGCCGCCGGCTCGGCTCGCCGAAGCCGGTGAAGACGACCTCCGAGCGCCCCGCGAGCCCCGCGGCCAGGGCGGCCCTCCAGACCTCCTCGACGTCCGGGCTCCGCTCGAGCCGCAGATCGAAGCCACCGACGGTGAAGTCGCCGTCGCGGATCTTGGGACAGAAGACGCAGGCGAGGGTGCAGGCGCTGGTCAGGTTGAGGTAGAGCGCGTCGCCGAGCGGATAGGCGAGGACCGGCGGGCGCGCGGGGTGGGGGTCTTCGGGCACCGACCGGAGATAGCAGGAGCCCGGGCGCCGCGCCACGGGGCCGCACCGCGCCCCGCCGCCGTCCCCTAGTCGTCGCCGAGCGCCGCGCCGCTGCAGCCGAGGCAGTAGCGTCCCTCGGGGATCGCCCGGAGCCGCTGCAGCCCCATCGGACCGCCGCAGGCCAGGCAGGACCCGTAGCTCCCCTCGGCGATGCGCTGGAGCGCCGCGTCGATCTCGGCCACCTCGCGGCGGACCCGATCGCTCGGCCCCGCCGAGAACCCCTCGTAGTCGAGCCAGCGGGCCGCCGGATCGGCCGGGAGCTCGACCGCCGGGCGGAGGGAGTTCCTCCGGCGGAGCAGCTGATCGCGCGCCTGGGCCTCGAGCTGGCTCATCCTCGTCCTTCCGGGAAGCACGCCCCGTGCCGCGGGAAACCGCGCGAACCGGCCTCCGCCGCTGCGCAAGTTGCGCCGCTCGCCGGGCCGCGCGCACGGCTTGCGCGGCGGCGCGGCCGGGCGGCCGTCAGCCCGGCAGGTTCCTCCAGATCCGGCCACGGACCGCGAGGTCGACCGTGTCGTCGGTGGGCCTCCCGGTCGACGGCTCCAGGATCCGGACGAGGGGCCTGTCCCAGAGGTCCGGGCTCCGGGCCGGCCCGACCACCCGCCCGGTCCGACCGTCGTCGATCTCCACCAGGGAGCCGGGCGGGTGGAGGCCGAGGCCGTTCACGAGCGCCTGGACCAGCACCGGATCGTAGAGGGTGCCGCCCGCCCGGGCCATCGCCCCGAGCGCCTCGGCGCGGGTCACCTTCGCTCCGTAGAGCCGGATCAGGTTGGTGTAATCCTCCGCGATCCGGAGGATCGCCCCGAGCGCCGAGGGCCGCCCGGCGGGATCGGCGTGGTCCCGGTGGTGCTCGAGGATGGCGCGCAGGCGCCGGACCTTCGCCGCGGAGAAGCCGCGCTGGCGCATCGCGAGGCGGGCGCCGTCGAGCGCGTGGCGCGCGAGCCCTCCGCCGCCGCCGGCCGCGGAGGCCAGGAGGTAGCCCGCGTCGTGGATCAGCGCGGCGGCGCCGAGGTCCTGCAGCGCGCCGGGGGAGAGCCCGGCGCTCCCGCCCACGAGGAGCGCGATCACCGTGACCTCGACCGCGTGGGCGGCGTGCCCCTGCCCGCCCGCCGGCCGCGCCCACAGCGCCGGGGCCCCCACCCCGACCTCGAGCAGCCGGGAGACGCCGCGGCGGAGTGCCGCCGGATCGATGACCCGACCGGCGGCGAGATCCCCCCACCCGGCGTCCGCCAGCGCCAGGAGCTCCTCGAGCACCGCGGTCGGCTCGAGCGCGACCGCCCCCCCGGCCCCCTCCCCCGGGCCGTACCGGTGGATCCCGACGAGCTCCACGGAGCCGAGCCGCTCGCCGGCGAGGCGCGCGGCGAGGGAGGAGCGCGGCCGGACCGGCGCCGGGGGGGCGGCCAGCGCCGCCACGAGCCGCCGCAGGGAGGCGGCGTCCAGCGGCGCGTGGAAGGTCAGCCCGCCGGTGTTGTGGGGCTTCAGCTCCCCGGCGAGCGCGTGACCGGAGCGCGCCGCGGGACGGACCCGCAGGTCGTTGACGTAGACCTGCTCCTCGACCGCCACCATCCGGACCGGACCGGCTCCGGCGATCAGGCTCGACAGCACCGCGGCGAGCTCCGCTGCGGGCGCCTCGAAGGCCCGGTTGTCGGCCGCGTGGACCCGGCTCAGCCGGAGCAGGCCGACGAACCCCTGGAGGAACCGCTCGCCCGCCTCGCGCACCCGCTCCCCGAGGCCGCGCTCCGCCCCCGCCCTGGCCCGGGCGAGCGCCCGACCGAGCCGGGCCTGCGCCTCGGCGAGGTCATCCATGGAACCCCTCCTGCCTCCGCCGCGCCAGGGTGGCGGCGCAGTGGCGGCGCAGCTCGCCGTCCGCGGACGCCGCGACCTCCTCGATCCGGGCGCCGGCGTCGGCGGCGGGGTGGGCGCCGAGGCCGGCGACCGCCGCCCACCGCCGGAGCTCGTCGCGGCGGGAGGACGACCGCCCGAGCAGGAGGCCGCGCCGGCGCTCGAGCCAGCGGCCGAAGAGCTCCGCCGCCCGGGCCGGGTGGACCTGGGCGAGCGCCCGGCCGAGCGCCGCGGCCTCCAGGCGCGACGGCGGCGCCGGCGCCTCCACCGCGGCGGCGAGCGCCGGGAAGGCGGTGTCGTCGCCCCGCCGCGCGAGCAGGTCGGCCACCGCGATCCGGAGCTCCTCCTCCGGCGCCGCGAGGAGCGGGAGGAGCCGCGCCACCGGGAGCTCCCCCTCCGCGCCGGCGAGCGCCTGCACGCCCTCGAGCCGCAGCGCGAGGTCGGGGTGCTCGAGGAGCGCGGCGCACGCGCTCGCCGCGTGGGCCGGCGCGTGCGCGCCGACGGCGCGGAAGAGCACCCGCGCGTCGCCCGCCGCCAGCGCCGGGAGCCTCGCCACCACCTCGGCCGCGTCTCCCGGGAGCCGGCCCGCGGCGATCGACAGGAGGAGCCTGCGCCGCGCCGGGTCGCCCTCGTCGGCGAGGAGGTCGAGCGCGGCCGCGGCCGGAGCGAGCGGCACGACCCGCGCGGCCTCGGCCGTGAGCTCGCCGACCCCCGGCGGGAGCTCGGCCAGGGCCGCCGCCAGGACCCGCCGATCGCCGAGGGCGCGCAGGACCCCGTCGCGGAGCGGCCCCGCCGGCTGGCGCGCCACGAGCTCCGCCAGCGCGGCGAGCGGCCCCAGCGCCCCGTCGGCCAGGACGAAGTCGCGGAGCTCGCCGAGGAAGCGGGCCACCTCCGGGGGCGAGACCGCGCCCCGCTCCGCCTCGGCGAGGAGGGCGGCGGCGATCCGCAGCGCGTCGCCGGCGACCGCCTGGGGCCCGTCGAGCGCCGCGAGGCCGGCGATCGCCTCGGGCGGAAGCGGCCTCCAGGCGATCGGCCCGGGCGCCGGGAGGAGCGGGAACGGGGTGTCGAAGTCCGCGGGGAGCCGGCTCGGCTCCGCCCCCGGACCGCGGGGGGCGGTGGGCTCGGGATCGTCCTCCTCCGGCGCGAAGCCCGCCACCGCCTGCACGTCGATCCGGGTGAACCGCGCGTCGGCCAGGTCGGTCGCGAGGTCCCGCTCGCCTCCCTCGATCCCCGCCAGGTGGACCGCCAGGGGCTCGAGGAGCCCGACCAGCTCGCCCCAGGGGACGTCCGGCTCGACGGTGATCCGCCGGACCCCGTCCCGGAAGAGCCGGAAGGCGATGGAGCGCTCCCGGTCCTCCTCCCGGTAGATCGCCTCGCCGGCCACGGTGAGCTCGAACGGCTGCACGTCGAGCGCCAGCGGCCCGCCGAGCAGCGCCGAGGAGGCGCGGCTCCGGTACTCGACGAGGAACTGGCGCACCAGGGAGTTCGAGGGATCGTAGAGCGCGAGCGCGCGCGCCGCCTTGCCGAGCGCGGCCACGAACCCCGCCGCCGCCTCGCCGCGCGCCGACCGGGGCCCCCGGGGCGCCGCCACCTCGGCGGGCCTCCCCGGGGCGCCGCGTTCGCCTGCGGATCCCGCGCTCCCTTCCATCGCCGCTCCTCCTCGTGGCCGAGTGAAGCGCCCCCTCCCCGGCCGCGTCAAGGCGGCCGGCGGCGCCGGGGCAGGCGCCCGGGCGCGGCGGGCCCGGCGCCGGGTCCGCGCGAGCGACGCTAGAGGGCGGCCGACGCCGACGTCCGGACCCCGGCGGCGCCCAGGGCGGCGTCGGTCTCGCCGGCGCGCTCCGGCGCCACCGCGCGGGTCAGGTCGTCGAGCACCGTCACCTCGAACCCCTCGGTCGCCGCGTCGACGGCGCTCGCGCGCACGCAGACGTCCCGCGCCAGCCCGCAGAGGTAGAGCCGGCGCACGCCCCGGGCGCGGAGCCACGCGCCCAGCCCGGTGGTGGCGCGCTCCCCGTCGGGGCCGACGTTCTCGCGGAAGGCCGAGTAGGAGTCGACGTCGACGCGGGTCCCCTTGCGCAGGACGAGCGAGACGAAGGCGTCGGGCAGCCCCGGGTCGAGCGCCGCCCCCGGGGTCGCCCGGACGCAGTGCGCGGGCCAGAGCTCCTGCTTGCCGACCGGCCGCGCGACGACGGTGAAGGGGGCCGCCCCCGGATGCGCCGAGGCGAAGGAGACGTGTCCGGGGGGGTGCCAGTCCTGGGTCGCGACCACCGCCCCGAAGCGACCGACCAGCCGCGCGATCGGGGCGACGATCTCGTCGCCTCCGGGGACCGCGAGGGCGCCGCCGGGGAGGAAGTCTCGCTGGAGATCGACGACGATCAGCGCGTCGCGCCGGGGGTGGATGGCCATGCGGAGTCGATAACCGCTCCGGGCCGGCCGCGCCCGACCGCCGGGGACCGGGCGGCTTCGCCGTTGCCCCGGCACCGCGCCTGGGCTAGCTTCCGCGCACCATGGACAAGATCTGGGTCAAGGACGTCAAGGAGGGCGAGCGCGTCAAGAGCCTCTTCCTCGTCGCGCGCAAGGCCACCCCGACCGCGAAGAGCGGCAAGACCTACCTGGCCGCCGTCTTCCAGGACCGGACCGGCGAGCTCGAGGCACGCGCCTTCGACCGGCTCGACGAGCTCGGCGCCTTCGAGGTCGGCGACCTGATCGAGGTCGAGGGGCCGGTCGGGGTCTTCCAGGGGCGGCCGCAGCTCCGGATCGAGGCGCTCGCCAAGGTCGATCCCGCCGCCCACGACGCCGCCGAGTTCACCTTCGTCCCCCCCCCCGAGCCGAGGAAGCCCGAGCCCGCGGCCGAGCCCGACGACGCCGTCTGGAAGGAGCTGCTCGTCCTGCTCGACGCCGTCGTCGATCCGCACATCAAGGGGCTCATCGCGTCCTTCCTGGGCGACGAGGACTTCGCGGCCCGCCTGCGGCGCGCCCCGGCGGCGAAGACGGTCCACCACGCCTACGCGGGCGGGCTCCTCGAGCACACCATCAGCACCATCAAGCTCGCCCACCGGCTCGCCGATCACTACCCCCAGGTCGATCGCGACCTCCTGGTCGCCGGCGCCTTCCTGCACGACCTCGGCAAGGTCCGGGAGCTGGCCGGCGACCGGAACGCCGAGTACACCGACGAGGGGAAGCTCGTGGGCCACCTGGTGATGACCGCCCAGTGGGTCCACGAGCGCGCCCGCCGCACGGGGGTTCCCCGCGAGCTGGAGCACCACCTCGTCCATCTGGTCCTCGCCCACCACGGCGAGCTCGAGTACGGCTCGCCCAAGGCGCCCGCGACGCTCGAGGCGCTCCTCACCCACTACCTCGACGAGATCGACAGCCGGGTCAACTCCTGGCTCAACCTGATGGGGCGCGACGGCGGCTCGCGCCGCTGGACCGACTCGAACAACGTGTACGAGCAGTCGATCTGGCGCGGCGCGCTGCCGACCGTCCAGGCGGAGAAGCACGGACCGCCGGCCGAGGCGATGACGCCGGTGATCTACGTTCCGCGCCAGGCGGCCGGGGGGCA
>JAJXSQ010000019.1 GCA_021784495.1 Myxococcales bacterium
CCGGACCGTCGCCCGCCTCGAGCCGCGCCGCCAGGGCGGCGTGCGCCTCGAGCGCCGCGCGGAGGGGCGCGCGGGCCACCTCGAGCTCGGAGGCGACGGTCGCCCCCTCGGCGAAGGCCGGCTCCTGGGGGAGGTAGGTGACCGACGCCCCGCGCCGGAGCTGGACCTCGCCCCGGTCCGGCGCCGCCGCCCGCGCCAGGATCCGCATGAGCGAGGACTTGCCGGAGCCGTTCACCCCGACGAGGCCGACCCGCTCTCCCTCCTCGATCGTCAGGGTCAGCCCGCCGAAGACGGCGCGGCTGCCGAAGGCGAGGTGGAGGTCGGCGGCGTGGAGGAGCGTCACGCGCGCCTCTGTAGCACGGCCGCGGCCGGCGGCGCGCCCCGGCCCGCCCGCTCCCCGGCGTCAGCTCTCGTCGCCGGGCGCCGGGCGCGCCAGCACCTGCAGCAGCTTGGCCCGCGCCGCGGAGAGGTTGAAGTCGGCCTGCACCATCTGCGCGGCGGCGGTCGTCTCGGCCACCTGGGCGTCGCCCAGCTCGATGATGTTGCCGGCGCCGGTCTGGTACCTCCCCTCGGCGAGCCGGAGGAGCTCCTTCGAGTTGACCAGCGCGTCGCGGGCGGCGTCGAGGGTCGCCAGCGAGGCGAGGACCGCCCGGCGCGCCGTGTCGACGTCCAGCCGGATCTGCTGCCGGAGCCCGACGAGCTGGGAGCGCGCCGCGTCGGCGGACGCCTCCGCCTGGCGGAGCTGGGCGAGGGTGAGCCCCCCCTGGTAGAGGTACCAGGTCAGGGTGGCCGCGGCGGTCCAGTTCCAGACGGTGCTGGAGAGGGTCGGGCCGGCGTCGGTGACGCCGGTGGAGACGCCCAGGCTCGGGAGCAGGCCGGCGCGGACCGAGCCCAGGGTCGCCTCCTGCGCGCGGATCTGCGCCTCGATCGAGGCGACCTCGGGGCGGGCGCGGATCGCCTCCTCGAGCAGCGCGTCGAGCGGCCGCCCCTCGCCCTCCACCGCGAGCAGCCGGTCGTCGCCGACGTCGTAGTCGGTCGAGCCCTCGATCCCCATCGCCAGGTTGAGCTGCGCCTTGGCCGTCTCGTAGTTGTTCTCGGCGGCGATGAGCTGGACCCGCCCGTTCGCCAGGTCGGCGCGCGACTGGGCGAGCGCGATCTCCGGCTGGGTCCCGACCTCCACGAAACCGGTGGTCTGATCGAGGTGAGCCTGGAGGTTCGCCAGGGTGTCGCGCGCGACGCGCACCAGGTCGCGGGCGGCGCGGGCGGCGAAGAAGGCGGTGCGGACCTGGAGGAGGACCGTCTCCCAGGTCGCCCGCTCGGTCTGCCGCTGGGCCTCGTAGCCCGACCGCGCGGCGTCCCAGGCGCCGCGGGTCTGGCCGAAGTCCCAGACGAGGAGCGAGGCGTTGAGCCCGCTCGACCAGTAGTCGTAGCTGGTCCAGAGGGAGCTGGTGGAGAAGTGGAGGTTCGCCGGGAGGGCGCCGGGCCGGGGGGCGAAGTTGGCGGTGGAGCGGGAGTAGCCCGCGGTCCCGGTGACCTGCGGCATGAGCGGCGCGAAGGCCTCGTCCGCCTGGGCGGCGGAGACCGCGGTGGCGTCGCGCGCCTGGACGAGCTGCGGCTGGTGCGCGCGCGCGGTGCGGATCGCGTCGTCGAGGCCGACGACGGTGCCGCCCTGGGCGAGGGCGAGGAGGAGCGGGAGGGCGTTCATTCGAACCTCAGGGCCTGGATGGGGTCGAGGCGGGAGGCCTTCAGGGCCGGGTAGAAGCCGAAGGCGACCCCGACGAGCCCGGAGAAGCCGACGGCGACGAGGATCACGTCGGGGCGGACGAGCACGGGCCACCCGAAGGTCGCGGCCAGCCGCCAGGCGATGCCCAGGCCGAGGACCACGCCGAGGAGGCCGCCGGCGACGGCGAGGGCGAGCGCCTCGACGAGGAACTGGAGGCGGATGTCCCGCCCCCGCGCGCCCACCGCCATCCGGACGCCGATCTCCCGGGTCCGCTCGGTCACCGAGACGAGCATGATGTTCATGATGCCGATCCCGCCGACGAGGAGCGAGACCGCCGCGATCGCGGCGAGCAGGGCGGTGAGGGTCCGGGTCCCCTCCGCCTGGGCGCTCGCGATCTCGCTCAGGTTGCGGATGGAGAAGTCGTCCTCGGCGTCCTGGGCGAGGTGGTGGCGATCGCGGAGCAGGGCCCGGATCTGGCTCTCCGCCCGGGCGGTCTCGCCCGCCTGCGCGCCGACCAGGATCACGCCGGAGAGCAGCGTGTTGAGCCCTCCCTGGATCTTCTGCTGGTAGGTGGACACCGGGACGAGGACGGTGTCGTCGTAGTCCTGGCCGAAGGGGGACTGCCCCTTGCGCTCGAGCACCCCGACCACCGTGAAGGGGATGTTCTTGATCCGCACCGCCTGCCCGACCGGGCTGGCGCCGCCGCCGTAGAGCTTCTCCACCACCGTCTGGCCGAGGAGCGCCACCTTGGCGCCGCCCTCGACGTCGGCGTCGGTGAAGGCCGCCCCCTGGGCGACCGGCCAGGCGCGGACCTCGAGGAAGTCGGGGGTCGTCCCCGAGACCGAGGTGAGCCAGTTCTGCTCCTCGGAGACCACCTGGGCGTTGGTGCGGAGCGTCGGGGCGGCGACGCGGACCGCGGGGAGCTCGGCCTGGATCGCCCGGAGATCGTCCCAGGTGAGCGTCGGGAGCGACCCGAAGCCGCCCATCGCCCCGCCGCCGGTGGAGGAGCCGGGGAGGACGATGAGCATGTCGGAGCCCATCGAGGCGAAGGCCGCCTCCACCCGGGCCCTGGCGCCGTCGCCGATCGCCACCATGGCGATCACCGCGGCGACGCCGATGACCACGCCGAGGCCGGTCAGGATCGACCGGAGCTTGTTCCGGGCGAGCGCCCGGAGGGCGACCCGCAGGGTCTGGAGCCAGCTCACGGTCCGACCTCGCCGTCGTCCGGGGGGGAGGCCTCGGCGCGGCGGGGCGCGCGCCGCTCGTCGGCGCGGATCCGGCCGTCGCGCATGACCACCACCCGCGCCGCGTACTCGGCGATGTCCGGCTCGTGGGTCACCAGCACCACGGTGATCCCGCTCGCTCCGAGCTCCTGGAAGAGGGCCATCACCCCGACGCTGGTGCGCGAGTCGAGGTTGCCGGTCGGCTCGTCGGCGAGGAGGACGCGCGGGCGGTTCACCAGCGCGCGGGCGATCGCCACCCGCTGCTGCTGCCCGCCGGACATCTGGTTCGGGTGGTGGTCGCGCCGGTCGTCGAGGCCGACCCGTGCCAGCGCCTCGCGCGCGCGCGCCCGGCGCGCCGCCGCCGGGGTGCCGGCGTAGAGGAGCGGCAGCTCCACGTTCTCCAGGGCGCTGGTGCGGGACAGGAGGTTGAAGTTCTGGAAGACGAAGCCGAGCGTCCGGTTCCGGAGCGCCGCGAGCTGGTCGCCGGAGAGGCGCGAGACCTCCTCGCCGTCGAGCAGGTACCGGCCGCTGGTCGGTCGATCGAGGCAGCCGAGCAGGTTCATGAGCGTCGACTTGCCGGAGCCGGAGGCGCCCATGATCGCGGTGAACTCCCCCCGGCCGATCGCCAGCCGGACGCCGCGCAGGGCGTGGAGCTCCACGTCCCCCATCCGGTAGACCTTGGAGACGTCCTCGAGCTGGAGGAGCGGGGGCGCGTCCATCGTCGGGGGCCTAGAAGGGACGGCGGAGCCGGGCGGCGAGGCCGTTCGCGGGGTTCCCGGCGTCGGTGACGGCCAGGTCGCCCGGCCGGACCTCCCCCTCGAGGATCTCGCTGAAGCGACCGTCCGAGATCCCGGTGCGGACCGGGACCGGACGCGCCCGGCCGTCGGCGACGAGCCAGAGGGTCCGCCGGTCCGGCGTGACCGCCGCCCCCGCGCCGGCGGCGGGGCGCCCGGGGGAGGCCGCGCCGCCGGCCGCCCCGAGCAGCTCCGGCGTGGGCCGGAAGCGGAGCGCCGCGTTCGGCACGCGGAGCACCCCGTCCCGGTCGGCGTAGGTGAAGGTGACGTTGGCGGTCATGCCGGGGCGCAGCTCGAGCCGCGGGTTCGCGACGTCGATCACCGCGTCGTAGGTCACCACGTTCTGCACCGTCTGCGGGGAGTTCCGGATCTGCCGGACGATCCCGTGGAAGATCTCCGCGGGGTAGGCGTCCACGGTGAAGTCGGCCGGCATCCCGTCGCGCAGCCGCCCGACGTCGGCCTCGGCGACGCTGGTGTCCACCTGCATCTTGGCCAGATCCTCGGCGATCACGAAGATGGTCGGGGCCTGGAAGGACGCGGCCACCGTCTGCCCGACGTCGACGTTGCGGGAGATGACGACCCCGTTCGTCGGCGAGACGATGTCGGTGTAGGCGAGGTTCACCTGGGCCTGGTGGAGCGTCGCGCGCGCCTGCGCCACCGTCCCCTCGGCCGCCTGGACCGCGGCGTCGGCCGCGTCGGCGGTCGCCTGCGCGGTGTCGTCGTCCGCCTGGGCGATCAGCCGCCGGGCCACCAGCGCCGCCGAGCGCGCCGCCTGCTTCCGCGCGTTGATGGCCTGCGCCCGGGCCTGGGCGAGCGACCCGAGCGCCGCCTGGAGGTTCGCCCGCCCCTGCTCGACCGCCGCGTCGAAGAGCTGCGGATCGATCTTGGCGATGAGCTGCCCCCGCCGCACCGGCGAGTTGTAGTCGGCGTGGAGGGCGGCGACCCGGCCCGAGACCTGGCTCCCCACCGTGACGGTGACGATGGCCGAGAGCGTCCCGGTGGCCGTCACCCGGGCGACGATCCGGCCCCGGTCCACCGGCGCGGTCTGGTAGGCCAGCGCCGGCGGCCGCGCCCCGGTGCGCGCGCGCCACGCCCACGCGCCGAGGAGGGCGGCGGCGGCGACCGCGGCGAGGAGGAGGGGGAGGCGCTTCGTCATGCGGAGGGCTCCGGCGGGGTGAGCGGCGCGGCCGGCCCGGGCGAACCGCCCCGACCGGACACCGGTCTGATGTCAGCCGGGGGCGAATCGGGCATGTCGAGGGCGTGAAGGAATGTGAAGGGGCCGGCCGCGCGGCGGCGGCCGGCCCCCCGGGGCGCCTCGCCGGGCGCTAGACCCCGAGCTTCTTGAAGAAGTCGTTCCCCTTGTCGTCGACGAGGATGAAGGCCGGGAAGTCGACGACCTGGATCCTCCAGACCGCCTCCATCCCGAGCTCGGGGAAGTCGAGGACCTCCACCTTCTTGATGTTCTCCTCGGCGAGCACCGCGGCCGGCCCGCCGATCGAGCCGAGGTAGAACCCGCCGTGCCTCTTGCAGGCGTCGGTCACCTGCTGCGAGCGGTTCCCCTTGGCGATCATGACCATCGACGCGCCGTGCGACTGGAGCAGGTCCACGTAGGAGTCCATCCGCCCGGCGGTGGTCGGCCCGAAGGAGCCGGAGGGCTTCCCCGGCGGCGTCTTGGCCGGCCCGGCGTAGTAGACCGGGTGGCGGGTCAGGTACTCGGGGACCCCCTTCCCGGCGTCGAGCAGCTCCTTGAACTTCGCGTGGGCGATGTCCCGGGCGACCACGAGCGTCCCGGAGAGCAGGAGGGGCGTGGAGACCGGGTGGCGGGAGAGCTCGGCCAGGATCTCCTTCATCGGCCGGTCGAGGTCGACGCGGACCCCGTGCTCGTGCTTCCCGGTCCGGTAGGGGGCGGGGATGAGCCGCCCCGGATCGTGGTCGAGGTCCTCGATCCAGAGGCCGTCGCGGTCGATGCGCGCCTTCACGTTCCGATCGGCGGAGCAGGAGACCCCCATCCCGACCGGGCAGGAGGCGCCGTGGCGCGGCAGCCGGACCACCCGCACGTCGTGGGCGAAGTACTTGCCGCCGAACTGCGCGCCGATCCCGAGCCGGTTGGCGGCCTCGAGGAGCTTCGCCTCGAGCTCGAGGTCGCGGAAGGCCTGGCCGGCGCCGCCGCCGGTCGTCGGGAGCCCGTCGTAGTACTTGGTCGAGGCGAGCTTCACGGTCTTCAGGCAGGCCTCGGCGGAGGTGCCGCCGATCACCACCGCGACGTGGTAGGGGGGGCAGGCCGCCGTCCCGAGGTACTTCATCTTCTCGACCAGGAACTTCTCGAGCGTGGCCGGGTTGAGCAGCGCCTTGGTCTCCTGCCAGAGCATCGTCTTGTTGGCGGAGCCGCCCCCCTTGGCGACGAAGAGGAAGTCGTAGGAGGCCCCCTTGGCGGCGTAGAGGTCGATCTGCGCCGGGAGGTTGTCCCCGGTGTTCTTCTCCTCGTAGAGCGTGAGCGCGCTGGTCTGCGAGTAGCGGAGGTTCTCCTTCTGGTAGGTCTCCCAGATCCCCTGCGAGAGGTAGGCCTCGTCCTTCACGCCGGTCCAGACCTGCTGGCCCTTCTTGCCGATCACCGTGGCGGTGCCGGTGTCCTGGCAGATGGGGAGCTCGCCGCGGGCGGCGATCTCGGCGTTGCGGAGGAAGGCGAGCGCCACCCCCTTGTCGTTCGCCGAGGCCTCCGGGTCGGAGAGGATCTTCGCCACCTGCTCGTTGTGGGCGCGGCGCAGGAAGAAGGAGCACTCCCGGAGCGCCTCGCGGGCCAGGCGGGCGAGCGCCGCCGGCTCCACCTTGACGATCTCCTGCCCCTCGAACTGCGCCAGCGAGACGCCCTCCTTCCCGAGCGAGCGGTAGGAGGTCTGGTCCTGCGCGAGCGGGAAGGGGTCCTGGTACTGGAAGGCGGCGGTCGCCATCGGAGCGCTTCTCCTGTGTCGGGGGGTGGGCGGGGATCCGCGGAGGGGTCGGGATCAAAGCACGGGCGGGCCACCCTGTCGATGCGCGCGGCGCGCGGATCCGGAGCGGTCCGGTCCAGTCCAGCCCGGTCCGGGCGAGCCGGCGATCGACCGGACCTGCCCGTCCGGGCCCTCCGCCGGCGCCGCGCCGGCGCTAGACTCCTCCGGAGATGAGCCGCCCCCCCGACCCCGCGGTGCTGATCGTCGGCGCCGGCGTGGCCGGCCTCTCCTGCGCCCGGGCGCTCGCCGACGCCGGGCGGCCCGCCGTGGTCGTCGAGCGGGCCCGGGGGGTCGGAGGGCGGTGCGCCACCCGCCGCCTCGGGGAGCAGCCGGTCGACTTCGGGGTGGCCTTCCTCCACGGCCGCGACCCGGCCTTCCTCGCCGCGCTGGCGGAGGTCCCGGCGACCGCCCTCCCCGGCTGGCCCCTCGCCGCCCGCGGCGCCGGCCGCCCCTGCCAGCCCGAGGCCTTCACCCCGGGGGAGCTCAGGCTCGCCTTCGCGGAGGGGGTGAGCGCCCTCCCGAAGCACCTCGCCCGCGGGCTCGAGGTGCGGCTCCGGGCCCGCGCCACCGCCCTCGCGCCGGAGGAGGGCGCCCTCCGCGTCGCGCTCGACGGCGCCGGGGAGGCGCGCGCGCCCACCGTCGTCCTGGCCACGGCGCCGGAGCAGGCCGCCGCGCTGCTCGCCACCGTCCCCGGGGAGCTCCCGGCCGTGGCCAGCGCCCGGGCGCTCCTCGACCTCTCCCGGAGCCGCGCCTGCCTCGCCCTCCTCGCCCGCTACCCGGCCGCCACGCCGCCGCCGCCCTGGCACGTCTGCTTCCCGGAGGGCTCGCGGGTGCTCCAGGTCGCGATCCACGACTCGGCGAAGCGCCCGGGCGCGCCGGCGCTCGTCCTGGTGCTCCAGGGCCACACCGCCTGGTCGCGGGCGCACCTCGAGGACCCGGGCTGGCCGGCGGCGCTCCTCGAGGAGGCCGGGCGCTGGCTCGGCCCCTGGGCCGCGCGCCCCGAGCACCAGGAGGCCCACCGCTGGCTCCACGCGCGGAGCGACCGCTCCGCCGAGCTGTCCGGGCCGGTCCTCCTCGCGCTCCCCGGCGGCGCGCGGCTCGGCCTGTGCGGCGATCGCTTCGCCCCCGGGGGCGGCGTGGAGGCGGCCTGGCGCTCCGGCCGGGCGCTCGCCGCCCGGATCCTGGAGGAGGAGCGACGATGACCGCGACCCCCGACGACCCGCTCCGCCGGCTCATCGAGCGCGACCAGGACCACGAGTGCGAGGGCTTCGGCGCCGCCCGGGTGTGCGTGCGGGTGGTCGCCGTGGCCGAGCTGCCGACCCGCTTCGGGCGCTTCCGCCTGGTCGGCTTCTGGAACAACCGCGACGCCAAGGAGCACGTCGCCCTGGTCCACGGGGAGGTGGTCGGCGCCGCCGAGGTCCCGGTCCGGCTCCACTCCGAGTGCCTGACCGGCGACGTCATGGGCTCGCTCCGCTGCGACTGCCGCGACCAGCTCACCGCCGGGCTCGAGGCGATCCAGCGCCAGCCGCGGGGGATCCTGCTCTACCTGCGCCAGGAGGGGCGGGGCATCGGCCTCATCAACAAGATCCGGGCCTACGCCCTCCAGGAGCGGGGGCTCGACACCGTCGAGGCCAACCTGGCGCTCGGCTTCCGCGACGACGAGCGCGACTACGCGGTCGCCGCCCACATGCTCCACAGCCTCGAGGTGCGCTCCGTCCGGCTGATCACCAACAACCCGGAGAAGATCCGGCAGCTCACCCAGCACCGGATCGAGGTCGCCGGCCGGATCCCGCACGTCATCCCGCCCAACGAGTTCAACCGCTTCTACCTCGAGACCAAGGCGCGCCGCAGCGGCCACCTCATCGACCTCGACCGCGCGCCCCGCCTCGCCGAGCAGAGCGATCCGGTCGTCCTGGAGGAGCCGCCGGCCCCCCGGGGGGCCGAGGAGCCCTGAGCCCCGCGCCGCGGCGGCCCCTGCGCCCCGCGCTACGCCGCCTCGAGGACCGCGCCGAGGAGCCTCGCGAAGGCCGCGACCGACGCGACCCCCACCCGCTCGTCCGGGGTGTGGGCGTCGAGCACCGTCGGCCCGAGCGAGACCATCTCCAGCCCCGGGTGCTTCTCGCCGATCAGGCCGCACTCCAGCCCGGCGTGGATCGCCTTCACGACCATCGGACGCCCGAAGGTCGCGCGGTGGACGCCGTCGACCAGCCCCACCAGCGAGGCCCCCGGCTCCGGCTTCCAGCCGGGGTAGCCGGCGTCGTGGCGCGGCTCGAAGCCGGCGAGGCGGGCGACGGCGGCGACGCGCGCGGCCAGCGCCGCCCTCGACGGCTCGACCGAGCTGCGGGTGAGGAAGGTCACCTCGGCGACGCCGCCCCGCGTGGAGGCGACCCCCATGTTGGTGGAGGTCTGGACCAGGCCGGGGATGTCCGGGCTCATCGCCTCGATCCCGGTCGGCGCCGCCAGGAGGAGCCCGACGAGGGCACGGGCGTCCTCCGGGGAGAGGACCGCCTCCGCGGCCGCCGGGTGGAGCCGGATGGCGAGCCCCGGATCGAAGGCGCCGAGCGCGGCCCGCCCCGCGGCCTCCTCCGCGGCGACCAGGGTGGCGAGCCGGGGCTCGTCGGCCGGCGAGACGAGGAGCACCGCCGACGCCTCGCGCGGGATCGCGTTCCGCTTGGCGCCGCCCTCGAGCGCCGCGAGCCGGACCGGGAGCCGCGCCAGGACGGCGTCGAGGAGCTGCGCCAGCACCCGGAGCGAGTTGCCGCGCCCGGCGCCGATGTCGGTGCCCGAGTGGCCGCCGCGGAGCCCGGTCACCTCGACCCGGAGCGCCCGGGCGCCGGGGGGCGGCGCCGAGAGCGCCAGCCGGCGGGTGGCGACGGTGTCGAGGCCGCCGGCGCAGCCGATGGTCAGCTCCCCCTCCTCCTCGCTGTCGAGGTTGAGGAGGTAGCGGGCCCGGAGCCACCCGGGGCGCAGCGCGCTGGCGCCGGTGAGGCCGGTCTCCTCGTCGACGGTGAAGAGCGCCTCGAGCGGACCGTGGCGCAGCTCGCGGCTCGCCAGGACGGCCATCGCCGCCGCCACGCCGATCCCGTCGTCGGCCCCGAGCGTCGTCCCGACGGCGCGGATCGCGTCGCCGTCGCGGACGACGCGGATCGGGTCCCGGTCGAAGTCGTGGACCGTCCCGCCGTTCTTCTCGCAGACCATGTCGAGGTGGGCCTGGAGCGCGACCCCCGGCCGGTCGGCGCGCCCGGGCGCGGCCGGCTTGCGGACCAGGACGTTCCCCACCCCGTCCCGCTCCACCTCGCAGCCGAGCGCCCGGGCCTCCTCCGCGACCCAGCGCGCCGCGGCCTCCTCTCGCCCGGACGGCCGGGGGATGCGCGAAAGGGCCAGGAAGTACCGCCACAGGTCGCGCGGCTCGGGCAGGTCGAAGGGATCGGTCACGCGGGGCTCCGGACCGCCGGCGCGGCGGCGGTCCGGAGGGTAGCACCGCCCCCGGCCCGCCCGGCGGCGATTCCGCGGCGCGCGCCGCCGCCCGGCGGGATATCGTGCGCGGCCGATGGCCCCCGCCCGCCTCAGGATCGCCTTCGCCCTCGACCTGTTCGAGGGCGTGAAGACCGGCGGCGTCGTCTCGGCGCAGCGGTTCGTCGCCGCGCTCCGCGAGCGCCACGACGTGACCCTCCTCACCAGCGGCGCCGGGACCGACGATCGGGTCACCCTCCCGCGCTTCACCGTGCCCCCCTTCGGCGGCGTCATGCGCGAGATGGGCTTCGCCTTCGCCTGGCCCAGCCGGCGCCCCATCGAGGAGGTGCTGCGCCGCTCGGACCTGGTCCACGTCCAGTTCCCCTTCTGGCTCGGGGTGCGCACCACCGCCCTGGCGAAGCGGCTCGGGACGCCGATCGTCGCCGCCGCCCACGTCCAGCCGGAGAACCTCACCCTGAACATCGGGCTCCGCTCGCCGCGGCTCGTCGACTGGACCTACCGGCTCTTCCTCCGGACGGTCTACGAGCAGGCCGACGCGCTCGTCTGCCCCACCGAGTTCGCCCGCGACGAGCTCCTCCGGCGCGGCCTCCGCGCCCCGGCGACCGTCATCTCGAACGGGATCGCGCCGCGCTTCTCCCCCGCCGCCGTCGAGCGGCCGGCGCGCCACCGGGACCGCTTCCTGGTCCTCGCGGTCGGCCGGCTGGCGCGCGAGAAGCGGCTCGACGTGGTGATCGAGGGGATCCGCCGCTCGCGCCACGCGGCGCGCGTCCAGCTGGTGCTGACCGGCCGGGGGCCCGAGGAGCGGCGCGTCCGGCGGCTGGCCGCGACCCTCCCCCTCCCCGCCGAGGTGGTCTTCGTCTCCGACGACGAGCTCCTGCGCCTCCTGCGGAGCGCCGACCTGCTGGTCCACGCCTCGGAGGCGGAGCTGGAGGGGATGGCGGTGCTCGAGGCGCTCGGCTGCGGGACCCCGGCCCTCGTCGCCGACGCCCCGGCGAGCGCGGCGCGCCACCTCGCCGTCCTCCCCGAGCTCCGCTTCGCCCCCGGCGATCCGGCCGACCTGGCGCGCCGCCTCGACCGGCTCGTCGAGGAGCCGGACCTGCTGGCCCGCGCGCGCGCGGCCGCGCTCGCCGCCGCCGCGGACCACCGGCTCGACGCCTCGGTGGCCCGGCTCGAGGCGGTCTACGCGTCGGTCGCGCGCCGCCGCTGAGGGGCGGGCCGCCCGCCCCGCAGGATCCAGAGCGCGCCGGGGAGCGCGGTGAAGTCGGCGATCATCGCCAGCAGGAAGGCGGCCGAGGTCACCACCCCGAACTGGCGCAGCGGCGGGAAGCTCGAGGTCGCGAGCCCCAGGAAGCCGGCGGCGTTGATCAGGGTGGCGAAGACGATCGCCCGCCCCGAGACGCGCAGGGTGTGGCGCAGCTCCCCCTCGAGCCCGCCCCCGCCCTCCCCCTCGTGCAGGTGGTGGAAGAAGTGGATCTGGTCGTTCTCGGTGGTGCCGAGCACGGTGGTGGCGATCAGGATCGTCGCCACGTTGAGCGCGGCGCCGAGGAGGCGCATCCCGAGGAAGGTGACCAGGATGGCGAAGACCGAGGGGATCATCGCCAGGAGGCGCGCCGACGGGCTCCGGAAGACGAGGAGGAAGGCGGCGAAGATGAGCGTCGCGGTGATGGCGAAGCTCTCCGCCAGGGTCGGGACGAGGCTCCCGCCCACGCGCGCCTGGAGCATCGCCTCGCCGACCACCCGCATCGAGCAGCCCCGCAGCGCCGGCACGGCGGCGGCCGACCGCCCCCAGGCGTCGCCGAGCGCGGCGGCGACCCGCCGGTAGCCCGCCTCGTCGCCGCCGTGGAAGACGACGGTGAGCTGGGCGTTCGAGAGCGTGGCGACGTCGAGGAAGCCGCGGAGCGCCGGCTCCTCGAGGAGGAGCGCCTCCACGTCGCCGGCGGCCGCGGCGAAGGCGGCCGGGTCCCCGGGCAGCGCCTCGCCCTGGCCGGCGAGGTAGCGGCGCATCCGGAGGAAGGTGGTCGGCCCCACGACCGCGTCCACCCCCGGGATCGCCTCGGCGTCCGTCGCCAGCCGGTCGAGCCCGCGGAGCACCTCCGGGTCGGTCGCCGCGCCCGGCGGGGTCCGCACCCAGACCCGCGCCACGTCGAGCCCCGAGACGTGGGTCCGGAAGAAGACCATGTCCCGGTGGATGGGGAGGGACGGGTCGACGTAGTCGAGCCCGTCCACGCCCACGCGCATCGGCGAGAGGAGCCCCGGCACCCCGGTGAGCGCGACGAGGCCGGCGGCGGCGAGGGCCAGGGCCCCGACCAGGAGCGCCCAGCGGTGGCGGTGGGTGAACCCGGGGATCGCGTCGGCGACCCGGTCGTAGAGCCGACTCCGGATCGGGACCGAGAGGCTCGTCGGGGTCCGGAGCACCCGCTGGAGCGCCGGGAAGAGGGTGAAGGCGACGACCCAGGAGAGCAGGAGGCCGACCGCGGTCCAGATCCCCATCTCGCGGATGGGGCGGATCGGCGAGACCGCCAGCGCCGCGAACCCGAGCACCGCCGCGCCGCTCGAGGCGGTCACCGGCAGGAACTTGCTGGCGAGCGCCCGGCGCTGGTGCGCCTCGACCGCCGTCCCCTCCGGCTGGTCGACGAAGCGCGAGTGGAGGTAGACGAGCGACGCCAGGGCGGTGACCATCACGGTGAGCGGGACGAGCGCCGAGACGACGGTGAAGGAGTAGCCGAGGAGCCGCCCCGCGCCCACCGCCAGCGCCACCGCCGCGCCGAGCGCCAGGAGGATGGCGAGGAGCGAGCGGACGGAGCGGTAGAGGAAGAGGGCGATCCCCACGACGAGCAGCCCGAAGATCGGGAAGGTGCGCGCCGCGGCCCGGCCCGACTCCCGCTCGATCCAGGCCTCGACGTACGGGGCGCCGACCCGGCGGACCTCCCGGAGGGCGCCGCCCGCCGGCAGCGCGCTCGCCCGGTCGATCGCCGCGAGCGTCGCGTCGCGCGCCGCGCCGCCGGTCGAGGGGAAGGCGACCGCGAGCCCGAGGAAGTCCGCCCCGACCAGCCCCTGCCTCCGGAAGAGGCGGGCGCCGGTCGCGAAGCGCCGGAGCGCCGCGGCGCCCGCCGCCCCGGGCGCCGCCGGGTCGAACCCCGGGTGGGCGCGCCGGTAGACGTCGAGCGCCGAGACGACCGACACCCCGGGGACGGCGGCGACCGCGCGGGCGACCGCCGCTGTGGCGGCGATCGCCTCCGGGCGGAACGGGTCCTCCGACTGGAGGAGGAGCAGCACGAGCTGCCCCTCGGGGAAGATCCGCTCGAAGTCCCGGGTCGCCGCGGCGTCGGGGTCGGAGGAGACGACGAGGGAGCCGATCGCCCCCTGCGAGCCGATCCGGGTGGCCAGGAGGGCGGCCGCCGGCGCGAGGAGCGCGAAGGCGAGCAGGATCGGCCAGCGGAGGGCGACGATCCGGCCGAAGGCCGACTCCAGGCGAGCGCCCCGCTCCATCGCTCGAGGGCTATACCACGCCGGCGGCGGCCGGC
>JAJXSQ010000371.1 GCA_021784495.1 Myxococcales bacterium
GCCGCCGCCGCGCCCCGCGCCGCCGCTCCTCGGCGCGACCCCTCCGGCCGATCGGCGCCGCCCGCGCCGCGGCGCTCCGCCCGCTCCTCGACGCGCTCGACGCCGGGCTCGACCGGGCGGCCCGGATCGCCGCCGACCCGGTCGAGCTGCCGCGGCGCTACCCCGCGCCCGACGATCAGGAGGTGGCGGGGCTGCTGGCGGCGAGCCTGGCCTACGGCCGCGCCGACCTCTTCAAGCCGATCCTCGGCCGCCTCCTCGACCAGCTCGGCGGCTCGCCGGCGCGCGCGGTCGAGGCCTTCGCCCGCGCCCCGGACCCCGCGGCGCTCGCCTGGTTCCGCTACCGCTTCAACCGGCCGCCGGATCTCGCCGCCCTCCTCGCCGCGATCGGCCACCTCCGCCTCGCCCACGGGTCGCTCGGGGCGCGCTTCGCCGCCCTGTTCGACGGGGCGGGCGGCGGGCCCGGGGCGCTCCGCGCCGCCCTGGCCGCCTTCGCCGCCGAGCTGCGGGGCGCGCCGCCGGTGGCCGGCCTCCTGGCCGGGCGCGGCGCGCGGGGGCTGCGCCACCTCCTCCCGGACGCGGCGGGCCCGGGGGCCGCCAAGCGCTGGAACCTCTACCTTCGCTGGATGGTCCGCGGCCCCGACGCGGTCGACCTGGGCGCCTGGCCGGCGGTGCCGCGCGCGGCGCTGGTCGTGCCGCTCGACACCCACGTGCTCCGCGTGGCCGGGTGCCTCGGCCTCACCCGCCGCACCGACGCCTCCTGGCGGACCGCCGAGGAGATCACCGCGTCGCTTCGCCGGATCGATCCCGCCGACCCGGTCCGCTTCGACTTCGCCCTCTGCCACCTGGGGATGAGCGGCCTCTGCCCGGCCCGCCGCCGCGCCGCGCGCTGCGCCGGCTGCCCGCTCGCCGGCGCCTGCCGGGCGGTCAGACCCGCCGGATCCGCTGCCGGAGCTCGAGGACGATCTCCCCCTCGCGGAAGATCCGGACCGTCCCGGTCGTCTGGGAGACGGTGATGGCGATCGCCTTCGTCTCCGCGGTCATCGACGCGGCGGCGCCGTGGCGCGCGCCGAGGCCGAGGGGGAGGGTCACCTCGCGGTTCGTCGAGAGGAGGTAGCGCCCGGCGGAGAGGACCACCCCGTCCTCGCGGATCACGAAGGCCCCGTCGAGCGCGGCGAAGGTCTTGACCGCCTCGCGGATGGCCGGGTCGAGCGAGTTGCGGTCGGCCTCGCTCATCCCCTGGAACGGGTTGAGGATGAGCTGCCGGCTCTGCTCCATCACCGCGGTCGAGTCGCCGACGACGACGATCGTGCCGACGGCGTGCCCCTCGTACCCCTCGGCGCCGATCTCCATCGCCGTGTGGATGAGCCCCTCGATGACCTGGGAGGAGAACTCGGAGGGGAGGCCGAGGGTGTCGACCCGGAGCCGCTCCTCCGGGTCGTCCGCGCCGATGGTCGTCTTGACCATGGTGTCGGCGAACCGGTCGTCGCCGGGGCCGCAGAGCGCGAGGACCGTGTCGCCGTCGCGGAGCAGCCCCGCCGACTGCGCGGCCACGACCGCGACCTTGATCTTCTCCACCCGGGTGTAGTCGTAGGGGGGGATCACCACCGCGTGATAGCGGCGGGCCTTGAGCTGGAGCGCGAGCGGCTCGCTGGTCACCGCGTAGACCAGCTTCTTCTTGATCGGGCGCCCGCGGAGCTCGTTGGGGGTGAGCGGCTGGTCGGAGACGAGGAGGAGCCGATCGACCTCGGCGCGCGTGGTGAGGGCCAGGCCGACGCGCAGGAACTCCCGGTCGAACTTTCCGTCGGCCATGCGCCGAGTATCGGCGCAGGCCCCGGGGGAGTCAAAAGCGCTGCCGGCCGCGCGCCGGCGCGCCTTGACAGCCCTGGCATCGCCGTCTAGGGTCTCCCCTCTTTCGAGGCCCGACGGGGGGCCCTGGGCGGAGGAAGTCGCTTGAACAAGAAGGACCTGAAGCGGTTCAAGGCGATGCTCGAGGAGTCGAAGCGGCAGATCCTCGCGTCGGCGAAGAAGACCCTCTCCGAGGAGGCCAGCTTCGACACCGACGACCTCCCCGACGAGATCGACCAGGCCTCGAGCGAGTACACCCAGTCGATGATCTTCCGGCTGCGGGACCGCGAGAAGTTCCTCCTCTCCAAGATCGACAAGGCGCTGGCCCGGGTCGAGACGGGCACCTTCGGGATCTGCGAGCGGTGCGAGGACGAGATCTCGCTCAAGCGGCTCGAGGCGCGCCCGGTCACCACCCTCTGCATCCGCTGCAAGGAAGAGCAGGAGCAGAAGGAGAAGTCCTTCGGCTGAGCGCGCCGGACGGCGCCGCCCCCGGGGCGGGCGCCCCGGCGCCCCTCACGCGTCGAGCCGGAAGAGCTGGACGCCGATCAGGATCTGATCGCCGGGGGCGAGCGCCCGCTCGCCGGCCAGCCGGGCGAAGGTCCCGTTCGAGCTGGCCAGGTCGGTCAGCACCACCCCGTCCGCGCCCACGTCGAGGCGGGCGTGGCGGCCGGAGACGTAGCGGTCGGTCGGGAAGGTCACCTCGCCGAGCTCGCGCCCGATCCCGTTCTCGCCCGTCCGGAGGGGGAAGAGCTCCCCGACCCCGCCGCCGTCGAGGAGCTGGGCGAGCCGCAGCGTCGCCCCGGGATCCGGCGCACCCCAGGGGCGGACTCCGCGCGCGGTCGGCTCCTCGGGGCGCGCGAACGGCTCGAGCCGGAGCAGCTGCCGGCCCACCCGGAACTCCTCGCCCACCGCCAGGCGGTGCGGCGCGGAGATCCGGACGTAGGTGCCGTTCAGGCTGCCGAGGTCGGCGAGCCGGACCGCGTCCCCGGTCCGGACGAGGCGCGCGTGGCGCGGCGAGACCGTGGGGTCGTCGGGGAGCCGGAGGGCGCCCTCGAGCCGGCCGCAGAGCGTCTCGCCCGGGGGGAGCGGATGGACGATCCCCGGGCGCCCGTCGTGGCGGACGGCGGTGAGGCGCGGCCCGCGGGCCGGCGCCGGGGCGAGCCGGGGCGTGGTGGCCGGGTCGTGGGGCGCGGGGAGGCCCTGGGGCCCGGTCCCGCC
>JAJXSQ010000372.1 GCA_021784495.1 Myxococcales bacterium
GCTCCGCCGCCTCCACCAGGACGAGGAGGACGCGCGACGGCACCGGCGCCCCGGCGGCGCGCGCCAGGGCGAGCGCCGAGGGGAGGCCGATGGCGTGCGGCGACGGGCCGCCCGGCGCGTGGAGGTCCTCCAGCGCCACCGCGAGGACGGTCCCCGGCGGGTGGGCGAGCGTCCGCACGGCGTCCACCACCACCACCCGGTCGAACCCCTCCATGTCGTCGAGGAGGTAGAGGCCGGCCCGGGCGCTGGTGCGGAGCGCGGCGCCCGGCGGCGGCGCGGCCTCGAGCCGGCGGGCCACGTGGAGGGCCACGGCGTCGTCGCGCCGGAGCGGGTTCCCCAGGCACAGGACCAGGACCGGGCCGCCGGCCCCGCCCTCCCCCCCGGCGCCGGGCGCCACCTAGGGCTCCTCCGGCACCCGCCGCCGGAGCACCTGGACCGTCTCCCCGGCGGCGTCCCGCACGGTGACCACCAGCGGCAGCTCGCCGGGGAGGGCGTGCGAGGCGCAGGCGTTGCACGGGTCGTAGGCCCGGAAGGCCATCTCCAGGAGGTTCAGGATCCGGTCGTCCACCCGGCCGCCGCGGACCAGGCCGCGGGCCGCCTTCCGGATCGACACCTGCACCGGCGCCGCGTTGTGCTGGGAGGCGACGATCAGGTTCACCGCGGTGAGGATCCCGTCGCCGTCGACCGCGTACTGGTGGATGAGCGTGCCGCGCGGCGCCTCGACCACCCCCACCCCGGACGCCGGGCCGGCGAGCGGCGCCGGGACCGCGCGCACGTCGCGCGACAGCAGGAGCGGATCGTCGACCGCCGCGGCCACCGCCTCGGCCGCCTGGAGCGCCTCGACCAGGCGCGCCCAGTGGAAGGCGAGCGTCTGGTGCGCCGGCCAGCCGAGGGCGTCGAGGAGCCGCTGGCGCTCCGCCTCGGCGAGCGGGGTGGCCATCGCGGTCGCCACGTTGAGCCGCGCCAGCGGCCCGACCCGGTAGAGGCCGCTCTCCGGCCCCTCGGTGAAGCCCTGCCAGCCGCGCGCGGTGAGGAAGGTGAACTTGGCGTAGGACCAGGGCTCGGTCCGCTCGGCCAGGTGGGCGGCCCAGTCGGCGGGGGCGAAGCGGGCGAGCTCGGCGCCGTCCGGCTCGATCACCCGCAGGGTGTCGCCGAGGAAGGCGAGCCGCCCGGCGCCGTCCACCAGCCCCATGGCGTGGGCGCGGACCCGGAAGATCTCGCTCTCCACCGCCGCCGCGTACTCGCGGTTCTCGAGGACCGCCGCCCGGAAGGCCTCCAGGGTGTCGAGCGCGAACCGGACCAGGCGGGGCGCCGCCTCGCGGAGGCGGTCGACCGTCTCCGGCGCCAGCGGCCGGGCGCAGCCGCCGGGGAGGGCGAAGACCGGGTGGACCGTCCGGCCGGCGATGGCGGCCATCAGGTCGCGCGCCTCCTTGCGGACCGCGAGGATGCGCCGGCCCAGGCTCTCCCCGACCCGAGCGATCACCCCGAGGATGTTCCGCAGCGGCGCCGGGGCCCCCGGGCCGACCACCAGGTCCGGACCGCCCATGTACCAGTAGTGGAGGAGGTGGTCCTCGAAGAGGAAGAGGTCGTAGTAGACCGCCTGGATCGCGCGGGCCGCGGGCGGCGGGGTGACGCCGTACAGCGCGTCGAGCGCCCGGACCGAGGCCAGGTGGTGGGCCGCCGGGCAGACGCCGCAGACGTGGGCGGTGAGCTGCGGCATCTCCTCGGCCGCCCGCCCGACGCAGAAGCGCTCGAACCCGCGCAGCTCCGGCACCTGGAGGTAGGCGTGGCTGGCGTTCCCCTCCTCGTCGAGGAGGATCTCGACCTTTCCGTGCCCCTCCAGCCGCGTGATCGGGTCGATGGTGATGCGGCGGCTCATCGGGGCTCCGGGCGCGGCCGGCGGGGGAGGAGCGCCGCGGCCAGGCCGTAGCGCCAGAAGGTGCCGATCGGATCCGGGAGGTCGGCCACCAGCCGGGCGAGGTCGGCCTCGCCGCCGGCGAGCAGCGAGGCGAAGGCGGAGAGGGCGGCGGCGCCGCCGTCGACGACGCCGTCCAGCGGCCCGAAGCAGCCGCGGCAGGGGACGTTCGCCTCGACGCAGCCCGGCTGGCAGCCCTGGCGCGTCCCCGGGCCGAGGCAGACCAGCCCCTGCGCCAGGAAGCAGGTCGCCTCGTCCGGCTGGGTGGTCGCCAGCCGGGCGAGCGCCCGCAGCTCGAGCCGCTCGGGGCGGGAGTCCTTGCGGGGGCAGGCGTCGCAGAGGGCGGCGCTCGGCGCCAGCACCGCGCCCGGCGGCGGCAGCCCCTCCCCGGAGAGGAGCGGCCCGAGCGCGGCGGCGATCCCCGCCGTCGAGGGCGGGCAGCCGGGGAGGACGAGGTCGACCGGCACCGCCGCGGCGAGGGGCAGCGCCCGCGAGAGGAGGCGCGGCAGGGTCAGGTCGTGGCCGCCGGCGGTGACCGGGTGGCCGGGGAGCGGGCCGCCGGGGTTGGAGATCGAGGGCTGATCCCGGTAGGCGGTCTCCAGGAGCTCCGCCGGCTCGGCCAGGTTGCCGAGCCCGACCACGCCGCCGAGGTGGGCGCAGGCGCCGAAGGCGACGAGGGTCCGCGCCTTGCGCCGCAGGAGCACCGCCCAGTCGTCCTGCTCGGTGAGCCGGATCGCCCCGTTCACGAAGGCGACGTCGATGAAGCCGTCGGGCATCGCCTCCACGTCGCGCCGCTTCGCGTCCAGGGCCGCCGGCCAGAAGACGATCTCGGCCCGCGCCGCCAGGTCGAGGAGCCCCTCGCCGAGATCGAGGACCGCCTCCTCGCAGCCGCCGCAGGAGGCGTTCCAGTAGAAGGCGATCCGCGGTCGCCCGGGGGAGCGCGGCGCGGCCCGCGCCTCCTCCAGCCCGTCGAGCCGGTGCGGGGTGAGCGCCAGGGCGTCGTCGATCGAGTCCAGGGCGCGCCGCCGGTAGTCGAGCGGCCCGAGGTCGCGCACCCGGGCGGTCAGGGCGCGCGCCACCGCCGCGAACCGCTCCCCCTCCCCGGCGCCGATCCACTCCACCCGCAGCCGCTCGCGCTCG
>JAJXSQ010000020.1 GCA_021784495.1 Myxococcales bacterium
ACCGGCACGCCGAGCGCCCGGAGCGCGCCGGCGAAGGTGCTCTTCCCGGTGGCGATCCCGCCGGTGAGGCCGACGAGCCTCACGGCGTGGCGGGGGCGCGCTCCGGCCGCTGCGGCGGCGCGGTGGGGGGCGCCGGCGTGGACTCCCCGGGCGCCGGCGCCGCCCGCGGCGGCGGGGCGGAGGGGGCCGCGAAGGCGATCGCCTCGACGCCGCCGTCCCGGTCGAAGTAGACGGTCACCCCGACCTGCGGGTAGAGCCAGACCTTCTGGAAGGTGTCGGTGAAGGTCCGGGTCCGCGGCCGGCCGTAGGTCCCCTCGATCGACTCGGCGTCGAGCGGGCTGGCCAGGAAGACGGTGATCTCCTCGACGACCCCGTCCTCCCGGCACCGCACCTGCGCCTCGCGGGTCCCGGCGACGGCGCGATCGCCCTTGTACAGGAGGATCGTCTGGGCGCCCCGCTTCACCCTCCCGACCGGCTCGCCGAGGCGGGCCACGGCGTCGGCGGCGGTGGAGCGCCCGGGATCGATCCCCTGCCAGGCCTTCGCCTGGGCCAGGGAGGGGAGGATCAGGGAGAGGAGGATCGCGGCGAGGCGCGGCGAGGGCATGAGGCAGTATACTCGCGCCCCCGTGCGTCTCGCCCCCCTCGCCCGCGCGCTCGCGCTCCTCCCCTCCCTGGCCGGCGCCGGCGATCTCGTCGGCCCCGGGACCTGCCAGGCCTGCCACCCGTCGGCCTACGAGGCCTGGCGCGCCAGCGCCCACGCGCGCGCGCTCGAGGCGCTGCCGGAGCGGAGCCGCGCCGACCGTCGGTGCCTCGCCTGCCACGCCCCCTCGCTCGACGCGGGGATCGCCGGCGTCGGCTGCGAGGAGTGCCACGGCCCGGGGCGGCGGTACGCGGCCAGCTACGTCATGCGCGACGCCGAGCTGGCGCGCGCGGTCGGGCTCCAGGACCCGGGGGCGCGGACCTGCCTCGCCTGCCACACCGAGACGACGCCGAGCCTCGAGCCCTTCGACTACGGCCGCAAGGTTCGGCTCATCGCCCACGGCGGGGAGCGCGCCGCCGGCGCGCCGGCCACCTCCCCGGGCCCGGCGGCGCCGGCCCCGGCCCGGCGGTAGCTCCACCCGACGTCCCCCAGGGTTCCCCGTGGCCATCCAGGTCGTCTCGGTCGAGTTCCTCCGCACCTCCACCCGTCCCTCGGAGTGGCCCCCGGGGCGGACGCCCGAGGTCGCGTTCGTCGGACGGAGCAACGTCGGCAAGTCCTCGATGCTCAACGCCCTCGCCCGCAAGCGCGGCCTGGCGCGGGTCTCGGCGACCCCCGGTCGGACCCGCGCCCTCCAGTTCTTCGAGCTGCGGTACCGCCCGACGCCGGCGGCCCGGCCCCGCGCGCTCCGGTTCTGCGACCTCCCCGGCTACGGCTACGCCAAGGTCTCGAAGGACGAGCGCGCGGCGTGGGGCTCGATGATCGAGGACTACCTCCGCGATCGGGACACGCTGCGGGCGGTGGTCCTCATCGTCGACGTCCGCCACCCGCCGATGGAGAGCGATCTCGACGCCCACGGCTTCCTCTCCGGCGCCGGGCGCGAGGTGGTCGTGGCCGCCACGAAGATCGACAAGCTCTCCCGCTCGGCGCGCGGCGCGGCGCTGCGCACCGTCGAGCAGGCGCTGGGCCTCGAGCGGGGGGCGGCGGTGCCCTTCTCGGCGGTCGAGGGGACCGGGACCGACGCGCTCTGGGGCCGGCTGCACGCCATCGCCTCGGCGCGCGGCGCGGAGGAGGGGCCGGGCGCGGGCGGGTGACGGCGCGCGCCGGGCGGGCCCGGCGCGGCGGCGCTCAGGGAGGGGACCAGGCCACCGCGAGCACCGTCACCTCGACCGGGCCGTCCGGCCGCTCCACCGTCGCCCGGTCCCCCGGACCCTTCCCCAGGAGCGCCCGCCCGAGGGGGGACTCGACCGAGAGGAGGCCCTGCGCCACGTCGAACTCGTCCCCGCCCACGAGCCGGAAGGTCCGGACGGCGCCGTCCTCCTGCTCCAGGGTCACCCAGGCGCCGAAGAAGGCCCGGCCCGAGGGGTGGGGGAGCGGCTCCACCACGGTGAGGCGGTCGAGGGTCCGGCCGAGGAACCGCAGGCGCGCGTCGAGCTCCCGGAGCTTCCGCTTGCCGTAGATGTACTCGGCGTTCTCGCTCCGGTCGCCGAGCGCGGCGGCGGCCTCGACCTCGGCCACGATCCGGGGGCGGAGCTCCCGCCAGATCCGCTCGCGCTCCTCCGCGAGGCGGCGGTAGCCGGCGGGCGTGATGTGGCGTGGTCGGTCCATCGTGGCCGGGGAGAGAGTTGGGCGGACGGGGGCGCGCTGTCAACGGTCACCCCGGAACTGGCGCGCCCCGCCGGCGGCGCGCTACAACCGCCGCCGTGAAGATCATCGATCTCCTCCGCTTCGCCCGGGAGCGCGGCGAGCCGCTCTTCAGCTTCGAGCTGTTCCCCCCGAAGACCGACGAGGGGATGGCGGCCCTGGCCGGGGTGGTCGAGGCCCTCCGGCCGCTCGGGCCCGCCTACGTCTCGGTCACCTACGGGGCCGGAGGATCGACCCGGGCCCGGACGGTCGAGCTCGTGAAGCAGCTCCGGCGCGACGGCGGGATCGAGACGATGGCCCACGTGACCTGCGTCGGCGCCTCCCGGGACGAGATCGCCGGCGTCCTCGACGAGTTCGCGGGCGTGGGGGTCCAGAACGTGCTGGCGCTGCGGGGGGATCCCCCGCGCGGCGACGCCACCTTCCGCCCGCACCCCGACGGCTTCCGGCACGCCTCGGAGCTGGTCGCCTTCATCCGCGCGCAGCCCGACCGCTGGCGCTTCTGCGTCGGCGCCGCCGCCTATCCCGAGGGGCACGTCGAGACGCGCGACCTCGCCGAGGACCTGCGCCACCTGAAGGCGAAGGTGGACGCGGGGGTCGACTTCCTGGTGACCCAGCTCTTCTTCGAGAACCAAGCCTACCTCGGGCTCGTGGAGCGGGCGCGGGCGGCCGGGATCCAGGTCCCGATCCTCCCGGGGATCATGCCCTTCACGAGCGTGGAGCAGGTGGAGCGCTTCACCGCCATGTGCGGGGCCACCATCCCGCCGCGCCTCCACGCCGCGATGGAAGTCCGCCGGGAGGACCCCGAGGCGGCGCGCGAGCTCGGGGTGGCCTACGCGGCGCTCCAGTGCCAGGACCTCCTGCGCCGCGGCGCCCCGGGCATCCACTTCTACACGCTGAACCGGTCCACCTCGACCCGCGCCATCGTCGCGGCGCTCCGCGCGGCCGAGTACTGGCGCGGCCAGGGCTAGGCGCCGGGCCCGGCCGGCGCCCGGCGGATCCGCGCCGGGTCGGCGGAGGGGGGAGGAAAGGGGTCCCCGCCGGCGAGGCGGGGACGGGGACGCGAGTGACCCCACGGGGATTCGAACCCCGGTTGCCGCCTTGAAAGGGCAGCGTCCTGGGCCTCTAGACGATGGGGTCGGGGCGGTTCTCTATCGAATGGCGGGCCGGGTGTCAAAGCCCGAAGCCGCGGACCCGCGGCCCCGGGGTTGCACTCGAGGTCTCCGTGCCGAGGTTCGCCACGATCCTGCTGGTCGCCGCCGCGTGCGGCGGGTCCGCGCCGCCGCCGCCGGTCCCGCGCGCGGACGGGGCCGGGCCGCTCCGGGTCCTGACCTGGAACGTCCATGATCTCTTCGACGAGGTCGATCGGCTCGAGCCGCCCGGAGAGCTCGACGCGGTCCCGTCGATCGCCGAGGTCGAGGCGAAGCTCGACCGGGTGGCGGCGGTGCTCCGCCGGCTGGACGCCGACGTGGCGCTGCTCCAGGAGGTCGAGAACCTCCCGCTCCTGCGCCGCCTCGCCGCGCGCACCGGTCACCGGGAGGCCTGGCTGATCGACGGGAACGACCCGCGCGGCATCGACGTGGGGATCCTCTCGCGCCTCCCGGTCCTCGCGTTCCGCGGCCACGCGTCGGAGCGCACGCCGGACGGGCGGCTCCTCTGGCCGCGCGACGCGGTCGAGGCGGTGATCGACGCGCCCGGGCGTCCGCTGGTGCTGATCGGGACCCACCTGTCGTCGGCGATCTCCGATCCCACCGGGGTGCGCCGCCGGCTCCAGGCGTCGCGCCTCCGCGAGCTCGCCGACGCGGCGGCCGCGCGCGCGCCGCCGTCCCTGGTGGTCGTCGGGGGGGATCTGAACGACGCCGCCGACGCCCCGTCGCTCGGACCGCTCCTCGGCGACGGCGCCTGGGTCGACGCCGACGGGGGCGTCGCGCCCGCCCCGTACACCTGGTCGAGCGGGAGCGCCTGGCGCGCCCTCGACCACCTCGCGCTCCCGGCCGCCGACGCCGGCGCGGTCCTCGCCGCGGGGCCGACCGGCGGCGCGGACGTCGACGCCGCCTCCGATCACCGGCCGGTGATCCTCGATCTCTTGCCCTAGGTCCGGTGGCCACCCGGGCGCCCCCCGGGGCGCCACCGCCACCCGGGCGCCGCTAGGGCGCGGGCGGCGCGCCGCCCGGCCGCGCCACGATCACCCGCTCCACGAGCGCGCGGATCCCCGCCCGGTCGAACGGCTTCTCGAGGACCGGGACCGCCGAGCTCTCCACGAAGCGCCGCGCCTCGGCGGTGAACGCGCCGCCGGTGACGAAGACGAGGCGCGGCACCAGCTCCGGGTGGAGCTGGGCGAGGCGGGAGTAGAGCTCCATGCCGGTCATCCCCGGCATCATCAGGTCGCAGAAGATGACGTCGAAGCCCGGGTCGGCGGCGAGGCGCGCCAGCGCGGCCGCCCCCGTCCCCTCGATCACCACCTGGTGCGGGGGGGAGAGGAAGCGCGAGAGCGCGCGGGCGACGAGCGGCTCGTCGTCGACGACGAGGACCCGGGCCGCCGGGGGATCGGGATCGGGGGAGGGCGGGGGCCGCTGCGGCGGCGACGGGGGGGGCGACTCGCCGGGCGGGGGTGCTGGCGCGCTGGAGGTCATGGGCGGGAGGGGGGTGGGGGGTGGGGGTGCCTCGCCGGGGCCGCCGGGCAGGGCCGCGGGGATCGCGATGCGGACGGTGGTGCCCCGGCCGGGCTGGCTCTCGAGGTCGATCGCGCCTCCCAGCGCGCGGACGATCTCGCGGCTGATGAAGAGGCCGAGGCCCGTCCCCTCGTCGGGCGGCTTGGTGGTGGTGAAGGGCTGGAAGAGCCGCTCGCGGACGTCGGCGGAGACCCCGCGGCCCGTGTCGCGGACCTCCACCGAGATGGCGCCGTCGCTCGCCGACACCCGGACGCGGATCTGGTTCTCGCCGGGGCTGCCCGGCTCGATCGCCTGGGCCGCGTTCACCAGCACGTTGAGCAGCACCTGGCCGAGCCGGTGGGCGCTGGCGGCCGCCGGCGGGACGGGCTCCATCTCCAGGACGAGCTCGGCCCGGTGGCGGAGCTCGTTCCGGGCGACGTTCGCGGCCGAGCGGAGGACCGCGCCGACGTCGCAGGTCCCGCCGTCGGCGGAGTTCTCCCGGGAGAAGACCCGGACGTCCCGGACGATGTCCCGGATCCGGTCGGCGCCGTCGGCCGCCTCCCGGAGCGCCCGGATCACCTCCGGGGAGGGCGGCCGGCCGGCCCCCAGGGCCTCGAGGGCGAAGGCGAGGTTGCCGGAGATGAAGGAGAGCGGGTTGTTGATCTCGTGGGTCACCCCCGCGGCGAGCATGCCCATCGAGGCGAGCCGCTCGGTGGCCAGCAGGCGCCGCTCGAGCTGCCGGCGCTCCGCGACGTCCTCGATGATCCCGAGGGTGAAGGCGATCGCCCCATCGGCGTCGCGGATCGGCGAGACCCGGAGGTGGACCTCGGTGTAGCTCCCGTCGGCGCGGCGATACCGGCGCTCGTCCTGGAAGGTCTCGCGGCGTCCCCCGACCACGTCGGCGAGGAAGGTCCGGCTGCGCTCCCGGTCCTCCGGGTGGTTGAGCTCGCCGACCTGGACGCGCGCCAGCTGCTCCTCGCCGTACCCGAGCAGCTCGCGGAAGGCCAGGTTGTGCTCGAGGATCCGCCCCTCGCGATCGGTGAGGATGACGCCGAAGCCGGCGCGGTGGAAGGCGATCCGGAACTTCTGCTCGCTCAGCCGGGCCGCCTCCTCGGCCCGGAGCCGATCGCCCACGTCGCGGAGCGTCCCGACGAGACCGGTCGCCTGCCCGGCGCCGTCCCGGAGCGGGCGCCAGGCCGCCTCGAGCTGCGCCTCGCCCCCGTCGCGCCGGCGGGGGCGGATGAACCCCCGGAGCCGCTCTCCCCGGTCGCTCCGCGCCAGGAGCTCCGGCCCGGCGACGCCGGGGAGCGGGTCGATCCCGAGGAGCTCCGCGAAGTCGCGGCCCACCGCCTCCCGCTCCGACCACCCGAGGAGCCGCTCGGCGCCCGCCTGCCAGGAGGTGATCCTCGCGGCCGGATCGATCCCCACCACCGCGTCCTCGAGCGCGCCGAGGAGGGCCGCCTGGTACGCCTGGATCCGCTCCGACGCCTGCTGCTCGGTCACGTCCCGGAAGACGAGCACCACCCCCTGGAGCTCGCCCCCCGCGCCCCGGATCGGGGCGCCGCTGTCGGCGATCGGGCGCTCCGAGCCGTCGCGGCCGATCAGCACCGTGTGGTTCGCCAGCCCGAGGATCCGGCCCTCGCGGAGGACCCGCGCGGCGGGGGACTCGACCTCCGCCCGGGTCTGCTCGTTCACGATCCGGAAGATCTCGGCGAGCGGACGGCCGGCGGCGTCGGCGAGCGGCCAGCGGGTGAGCTCCTCGGCCACGGGGTTCATCCGCGTGACCCGCCCCTCCCGGTCGGTCGCGATCACCGCGTCGCCGATGCTCCGGAGGGTGACCGAGAGGCTCTGCTCGCTCTCGCGGAGCGCGCGCTCGGCCGCCCGCCGCGCGCCGACGTCCCGGATGACGCTCTGCCAGAGGGTGCGCCCGCCGTCCGCGATGACGCGGGCGCTCACCTCGACGGGGAAGGAGGAGCCGTCGGCGCGCAGGTGGGTCGTCTCGAAGCGGGTCCCGCTCGGCCGGCGCGCCTCGGCCAGCTGCGCCTCGATCGAGCCGCGGGTCTCGGGCGCGCGCAGGTCGTGGATCGCGAGCTGGCGGAGCTCGTCGCGGCTCCGGCCATAGAGCTCGGCGGCGCGGTCGTTCGCGTCGAGGATCCTCCCGTCCTCGGCGAGGAGGAGGACGGCGTCGTTCGCGAACCGCGCGAACCCCTCCAGCTCGGCCGCGAGCCGGTCGCGCGCCCGCTCCGCGTCCTCGCGCCGCACCTCCAGCGCGAGGGCGCGGAGGCGCCACCACTGCGTCACGGCGAGCAGCGCGACGGCGAGGAGCGCGAAGGCCGATCCCAGCCAGGCGAGCGAGCGGAAGCGGGTGGTGGACACGATCTCCGCCGGGTCGACCTCGGCGACGAGGAACCAGTCGGTCCCGGCGACCGGCCGCGCGGCGAAGCGGACCACCGCGCCGCGGGGGTCGGACGCCGGGCCCGGGCCGGTCGCGCCGCGGAGCGCCTCGGCCGCGGCGAGGTCCCGCCGGGCGAGCGGGCGGCGCGCCACCTCTCGGGCGCCGCCCGGGCCGGGCAGGCCGGAGAGGAAGACCACGTCGGCGCCGTCCGCGCGGACAAGGAGCGCCTCCGCCGACGGCCAGGAGGCGTGCCAGGTGGCCAGGGTGGGGCGGAGCACCTCCTCCGGATCGACCGAGAGCAGGACGATCCCGGGGGGGCGGTCCTCGCCCATCCGGAGGATCGGGACGGCGAGGTCGAGGCGGAGCCGGCCCCCGTCCGCGTCGAGGGACGACCAGACCGGCCTGCCTGCGCGCAGCGCCCGGGCCGCGAGCGCGCGCTCCCGGGCCCCCGGGTCTCCGCGCGCCGGGAGCGCCGCCAGGAGCGCCCCGCCGCGATCGAGGAGCGCGGCCGAGCGGTAGCCGTGCTCCCGGAGGGCGCGGAGGACCGGGAGGGCGGCGCCGATCGCCGCCTCCCGCGCCGGGGGGGCGGCGGCCAGCGCGGCCGAGAGCCGGGCGCTCGCGCCGACGAGCGCGGCGTCGGCGTCCTGCTCCCGATGCCAGGTGGCGAGGAGGCCCGCCTGGAAGGTCGCCACCTCCGCGAGCTCGAGGTCGGCGCGCTCGATGAGGGCGCGCTCCTGCTCCCGCTCGAGCGCGACGCCGAGGAGGAGCGCGCCGCCGGCGAGCGCCCCGGCCGCGGCCTTGAGGCCGGGCGGGAGGCGCGCCGGTGGTGCCGTCGGCGTGGGCATCGTGATCCAGGGCGGACGTGGACGCGATCCTGCGAACGGCTCGAGCTTACCCCACGGTCCGTGGAGCGCGAAGGAGGGCGGGGAGGGGCGGCCTACACCTCCCCACCCGGGCGAGCCCTCGCGTCCCGGTCGCGCCGCCCGCGAGGTCCGGCTAGATTCACCGCCGCCCGGCCGCTCCCGGCCGCCGGCGAGATCGCGGAGGCGACGGGATGGAGAGGCGCAGGCTCGGATCGCAGGGGCTCGAGGTGTCGGCGCTCGGGCTCGGGTGCATGGGGATGAGCGACTTCTACACCGGGGCGGGGGCGGCGGAGGCCGAGTCGATCGCCACCATCCACCGCGCGCTCGACCTCGGGATCACCTTCCTCGACACCGCCGACATGTACGGCCCGTTCACGAACGAGGAGCTGGTCGGGCGCGCGATCCGCGGCCGGCGCGACCGGGTCGAGCTGGCCACCAAGTTCGGGAACGAGCGGCGCGCCGACGGGAGCTTCGTCGGGGTCAACGGGCGCCCCGAGTACGTGCGCGCGGCCTGCGACGCCTCGCTGCGCCGCCTCGGCGTCGACCACGTCGACCTCTACTACCAGCACCGGGTCGACCCCCAGGTCCCCATCGAGGAGACGGTCGGAGCGATGGCGGCGCTCGTCCGGGCCGGCAAGGTGCGCTTCCTCGGCCTCTCCGAGGCGGCGCCGGCGACCCTCCGGCGGGCCCACGCGGTCCACCCGATCAGCGCGCTCCAGACGGAGTACTCGCTCTGGAGCCGCGACCCGGACGACGAGATCCTGCCGGCCGTGCGCGCGCTCGGCGTCGGCTTCGTCGCCTACAGCCCCCTCGGGCGCGGGTTCCTCACCGGGCGCTTCACCAGGCCGGAGGACCTGCCGGCGGACGATTACCGTCGCCAGACGCCCCGCTTCCAGGGCGAGAACTTCGCGCGGAACCTGGCGCTCGTGGACCGGATCGGGGCGCTCGCCGGTGCGCGCGGGGTGAAGCCGGCCCAGCTGGCGCTCGCCTGGGTGCTGGCCCGCGGCCGGGAGATCGTGCCGATCCCCGGCACGACCACCCGGCGCCACCTCGAGGAGAACCTCGCGGCCGCATCGCTCCGGCTCTCCGACGAAGAGCTGGCGCGGATCGACGAGGTGGCGCCGCGCGGCGCCGCCGCCGGGACGCGCTACCCCGAGCAGATGATGAGCCGCGTGAACCTCTGACCGCGGGGCCGGGAGGAGTGGGGCGCCTGGGGCTCGAACCCAGAACCAGCGGCTTAAAAGGCCGTTGCTCCACCATTGAGCTAGCGCCCCGATGCCCGCCCCGGCTAGATACCACGCATGCCGTCGCGGCCGGGGCCCGCGCAGGAGCGGCCGGCGCCGGTGTAGGTTGTCGCCATGCCCTTCGTCCGATCGAGGTTGCTCGCGCTGCCGCTCGGGGCGGCGCTCGCCGTGGCGGGCTGCGGCTCCGGTATGTCCCCCTACGGAGGCGGGGGAAGCGGCTGCCCGACCGGGTCGACCGTCGTCACCGTGGGCGGCGGGGGGCTCCCCGACTTCTCCCCGGCGAGCGTCGACGTGAAGGTCGGCGAGACGGTCTGCTGGGTCTGGGCGACCGCGGGGTACGACGTCACGTCCGGCTCGGGCTGCGCCGCGGACGGCTCCTTCGGCACCGGCCACACCCTCGCGGCAGGCCAGATCTTCACGGTCCCCTTCTACACCGTCGGGACCTATCCATACTTCAGCTCCAACCAATGCTCCGCCGGGATGACCGGCACGGTGATCGTCGGCCCCTGAGAGGGCGCGCCCGTGCGTCGTCACCGGCCCGGGGACGCGCCCGGCGGGGTAGAGTGGCGCCGATGATCGGAACGGGCCGCTCGGCGGCGAGGCGCCGGAGCGCGGCCGTGGCCGCCGGGCTGGCCCTCGCGGTGCTCGGGTCGGCCCGGGCGATCGAGCCCCCTGCCGCGCCGGCGCCGGTGCGCCCGGCCTCGCTCCCCCCCGGGATCCTCGACCACCTCCCGCCGCCCCTCCCGCCGCCGGCGCCCCCGCCGCTCTCGGCGCCGGCGGCCACCGCCGCGGCCGATCCGCTGGAGCTCCTCTGGGGCCACCGGCTCGCCTTCGGGCCGGGCGGCCAGCCGCTCATCACCATCCTCGTCGCGGGCGGGCTCGAGGAGGCCTCGCTCCGGCCGCTCGAGCCGGTCCGGGTCCGCCTGCGGGGCGGGCCGGAGCTGGAGCTCCCCGCCGGCGCCCGGCTCGTGGTGCGGGCCCGCGACGCCACCCCGGCGCGGATCGCGCACGCGCCGCTCCTCGCCGAGGTCGCCTGGGCGGATCGGGGGGCGCTCGACGAGGTCCGGCGCGCCTGGGAGGGGAGGGGGATCCGGGTCCGGACCCGGATGATCGGCGACGTGTACGGCATCGCCGGGAAGGTGATCGACACCCGCCGGCTCCGGCTCCTCGCCGCGGGCGACCGGGGCGAGGCGGAGGCCGCCGCCCTCGCCGGCGAGCTCGCGCGGCGCACCGGCGACCCGGTGGCGCTCGACGCCGAGGTCGTGGCGCGCCCCGCCGGACGGCTCCGGGTCGAGGGGGAGGAGGGGGCGCTCGGCGACGCGGACGAGGTCGTCGAGATCGAGCCGCTCGCGCCGGCCGGGGGCGGCGACGGGATCGCGGTCGAGGCGGGCGAGCGCCCCGGCCGCCGCTACCGCGGCCGGCTCCTCGTCACCCTCGACGCCGCGGGACGGATCGCGGTGGTCGACGCGATCGAGCTCGAGGAGCTGCTCCGCGGGCTGGTCCCCTCGGAGATGCCGGCCGGCTCGCCCATGGAGGCGCTCGAGGCCCAGGCGGTGACCGCCCGGTCGAACGTCCTGGCGCAGCTCGGCACCCGGCACCTCGACGGCCCGTACCTCCTCTGCTCCGAGGTTCACTGCCAGGCCTATGCCGGGGTGGGGGCCGAGACCGCGCGGACGGACCGAGCGGTCCGGCGCACCGCCGGAGAGGCGCTCTTCGGGCGGGCGGACCGGACGCTCGTCGACGGCGTCTACTCGGCGACCTGCGGTGGCCACGGAGAGTCGAACGACGCGGTCTGGCCGGGGCGGCCCGATCCGAGCCTCCGCGGCCACCTCGACGTCCGCGGCGGCGCCGCGGAGCCCCCCGACGGCGCGCTGCGGGGAGAGCGCGCGCTGCGGGCGTTCCTGGTCGACCCGCCGGACGCCTGGTGCCGCCGGCCCGGATCGCCGGGGGCGAACCGGTTCCGGTGGGAGCGGCGCCTCGGCCAGGCGGAGCTCGACCGGCTCGTCGCCGGGCTCGGCGTCGGGGCCGGCGCGCGGCTGGAGGTGGTCGAGCGGGGGATCTCCGGCCGGGCCATCCAGCTGCGGGTCGCCGGCGCCGGCGGCGCGGTGGTGATCCCGGGGGAGCTCCGGATCCGGCGTCTCCTCGGCAACCTCCCGTCGTCGATGTTCGTGGTCGACCCGGCGCCCGGTGGGGTGCTGCTCCGCGGCGGCGGGTGGGGGCACGGCGTCGGGATGTGCCAGTGGGGCGCGGTCGGCCGCGCGGGCGCGGGGCAGGGCTACCGGGAGATCCTGCGGGCGTACTTCTCCGGGGCCGAGGTGGCCCGGATCTACTAGGGAGCGGGCGGACCGCTTGACCGGATCGGGCGCCGTGCGACGATGGCGCCAGGAGGCTCACCCCATGCTCGCCATCGTCCCCCTCGCCCTCGCGGCGGCGCTCGCCGCGGCGCCCCCGGCCCTCGACACCGTCATGCTCCTGGACGGCGGGCGCGTCCGGGGGACGGTGATCGTCGAGGATCCCAGGACCGGGGTCACCATCCAGATCCCGGGCGGCGAGACCCGGACCATCCCGGCCAAGGACATCTTCCGGATCGAGTACCGCGACGGGACGGTCGGAGGGATCAAGGCCCCCGGCGCCACCGCCGGCCCCGCCGGCGGGATCGATCCCTTCGCGGCGCCCCCGCCCCCGCCGCCGCCCCCTGGCCAGGGGGCGGCGCGCGGACCTCCCGTCGGCTATCCGCCGGAGGAGTACCCGGGGGAGGAGGGGTACGGGCCGGCGGAGGAACCCGCGTTCCCGGCCCCGTTCCCGCCCGGCGCGGCGACCTATCCCCCCGACCTGATGATGTTCTCGGCCGGGATCGGGATGGCGGTCCCGACCGGCAGCGCGCTCGCCGGCGCCTCGATGAGCAGCTACGTGTCCCCCCAGTTCCTCATGGAGTTCGAGGCCGGCGTCCGGATCGCGCCGCCGCTCATGGTGGGGCTCGTCCTCGATCTCGGGCTCGGGACCGCCGGCTCGACGGTGGCCAGCCAGTGCGCCGCCGCCGGGACCACCTGCAGCGTCGCGACGCTCCGGTTCGGGCCGCAGCTCCGCTGGTCCTTCACGCCGAGCGCCCGCGCGACGCCGTGGATCGCGGCGGGGACGATGATCGAGGGGACCTCCATCTCGGACGACAACTCGTCGCTCAACGCGATGACCCTCAGCGGCTGGGAGATGCTGCGGCTCTCGGCCGGCTACGACTTCCGCCAGAGCCAGGACCTGGGCTGGGGGCTCTTCCTGTCGGCCGGCGTCGGGAGCTACACCCAGCAGGATCTCGGCACCGGCCCCTACTCGATCCCGGCGCGCGGGACCCACGTCTGGATCCAGGGCGGGGTGCGGATGATCCTCTTCCCCTGATCGACCGGGCGCCCGCCGGCCGCGCGCCTAGAGCCGCGCGCGGCGGAGCCGGAGGGCGTTCGCGATCACCGTCACCGAGCTGAAGCTCATGGCGGCGCTCGCGATCATCGGCGAGAGGAGCGCGCCGGTGAGCGGGTAGAGGGCGCCGGCGGCCAGCGGCACGCCCGCGGCGTTGTAGGCGAAGGCCCAGAAGAGGTTCTGCCGGATGTTGCGCATGGTGGCGCGCGAGAGCCGCCGGGCGCGCACGATCCCGGCGAGATCGCCGCGGACGAGGGTGATCCCGGCGCTCTCCATCGCCACGTCGGTGCCGGTGCCCATGGCGATCCCGACGTCGGCCGCGGCGAGGGCCGGGGCGTCGTTGATCCCGTCGCCGGCCATCGCGACCACGGCGCCGCGCGCCCGCCAGGCGGCGACCGCGCCGGCCTTCGCCGCGGGGAGGACCTCCGCCTGGACGTCGTCGAGGCCGAGGCGCGCGGCGACCGCGCGCGCGGTCGTCCCGTGGTCCCCGGTGACCATGACCACCTTCAGCCCCTCGCCGCGCAGGGCGGCGATGGCCGCGGCGGCGCCGGGCTTCACCGGGTCGGCGGCGATCAGCAGGCCGGCCGCCCGGCCGTCGACGGCGACGAGCAGGGCGGCGGCGCCGCCGCGGCGCGCGGCCTCGGCCTCCGCGGCGAGCGGCGCGGGGTCGATCCCCAGCTCGCCCAGGAGCGCGGCGGTGCCGAGCACGACCGCCCGGCCCTCGACCCGGCCGGTGACCCCCCGGCCAGGGAGCGCGGCGAAC
>JAJXSQ010000021.1 GCA_021784495.1 Myxococcales bacterium
GGGTCGGGGAGCGGCGCGGCGAGCTCCGAGAGCGGCGGCGGCGCGGCGGCCTCCCGCACGCCCGGCACCCCCTCGCCGGCGAGGGCGAGGGCCAGGAACGGCTCGACCGCCAGGGGGCCGGTGGGAGCCGGGCCGAGCGGCGCGGCGCCGGTCACCTCGTCCTCGGGCTCCTCCAGGCCCGGGAGGGCCGATCCCATGAGCCGCGCGAGGCGGGCCATCACCGAGAGGACCGGGAAGGGCTTCTCGAAGAAGTCGGCGGCGCCGAGCCGGAGCACCTCGCCCGCGGCGCGGGGGCCGCGGAAGGTCCCGGAGACGGCGACCACCGGGAGGCGGAGCCGGGTGGCGGCCGCCAGGACCTCCGCCCCGCGGACGTCGGCGAGCGGCAGGTCGACGAGGGCCGCGTCGGGGGGCGGCGTGTCCGCCAGCGCCTCGAGCCCCCCGCGGCCGGTGGCGCGGACGTCCACGGCGGCGCCGAGCCGCGCCGCGGCCTCGGAGACCAGGTCGGCGAGGGGGCCGTCCTCCATGATCAGGAGGAGGCGCTTTCCGGCGAGGGGCGCGGACACGCCCCGATGGTAGCACGCCCCCGGCGGTGCCCGGCCGTCGGTTCCGGCCCGCCCGCGGGTCGGCTAGGCTCCGGGGCAGGTGCCCGCCGCCGTCCATCACCTCGCCATCCTCTGCCGCGACCTGGCTCGCTGCGAGCGGTTCTACCGCGAGGTGCTCGGGCTCGAGCTGGTGCGGCGCTGGCCGGCCGATGGGGGCGGGGACCGGAGCGTCTGGCTCGATCTCGGCGGGGCGTTCCTCGCGCTCGAGCGGGCGGCCGCGGGGGCTCCGCGCGGCGAGGGCGGCGCGCCCGGGCTCCACCTCCTCGCGCTCCGGATCGGCCCGGGCGAGCGGGCGGCGTGGGAGGCGAGGCTCGCGGCCGCCGGCGCCGCCGTGGAGGGGCGGACCCGCTGGACCCTCTACCTCCGCGACCCGGAGGGGAACCGGATCGGCCTCTCCCATCACCCGGAGGAGGCGCCGTGACCGCGCGCCTCGGCCGGCGCCGGTTCGGGCGCGACAACTACGTCTACCTCCTCGCGGAGGGGGAGGACGCCGCGCTCGTCGACCCCGGGGACGCCGCGGTCGGCGCCGCGCTCGCCGCGTCGATGGGGGCCCGACCGCGCTGGATCCTGCACACCCACGGCCACCCGGACCACTCCGGCGGCTCGGCGGCGCTGCGCGCCGAGCTCGGCGCCGAGGTCCTCGGCCACGGCGCCGACGCCGCCTGGTTCCCGCCCGACGTCGACCTCGCGGGGCGGGGGACGATCGACCTCGGCGCGCTCCACCTCCGGCTCCACCCGGCGCCCGGCCACACCCCCGGCTCGCTCCTCTTCGAGTGGCGCGGGCGCCTCCTCACCGGGGACACCCTCTTCTGGGCCGGCTGCGGGAACTGCCGCCACGGCGGCGATCCCGCGGCCCTCGCCGCGACCTTCCTCGGGGGGATCGCCGGCCTCGACGGCGCGCTCGAGGTCCACCCGGGCCACGACTACGCGGAGGCGAACCTCCCCTTCGCCCTCGAGGTCGATCCCACCGCGGCGGCGGCCGAGCGGCTGGTCGCGGCGCGGGCGGCGAGGGCCGCCGGCCGCGAGCCCGAGGCGAGCACGCTCGCCGCGGAGCGGGCGCTGAACCCGTTCCTCCGGGTCGGCGACGCCGCGCGGTTCGCCGCGCTGCGGGCGCGGCGGGACGCGTGGGCGCCGGGCGGGGAGGGCGGGCGGTGACGGGGCCGGGGGGCGGCCGGGCGGCGCCCGGGGGCGACGCCGGCCCGCTCACCCTCCCGAACGTGCTCACCGCCGTCCGGCTGGTGCTGGCGCCGGTCTTCCTCGCCCTCTACGTCCGCGGCGACACCGCCCGGGCGCTGGAGGTCTTCAGCGCCGCGGCGGCCACCGATCTCCTCGACGGCCTCGCCGCCCGGCTGCTGCACCAGCACTCGCGGCTGGGCGAGATCCTCGATCCGATGGCCGACAAGCTGCTCGCCTTCTGCGCGCTGGTCGCCCTGGCGGTCGGGGGGAGGGTGCCGCCCTGGCTCCCGGCGCTGGTGGTGGGGCGCGACGGGGCCCAGATCCTCGGGGCGGCGGCGCTCCACGCGGCGGGGCGCCCGGTCCCCATCCGGCCGACCCGGGCCGGGAAGTACGCGACCTTCGCGATCGCGGTGCTCGTCGTCCTCGAGCTCTCGGCCGACGCCGGCGTCGCGCTCCGGTCGGCGGTCGCCGCTTGGCTCCCGCCGGTCGGGCTCCTGGCGGCGAGCTGCGTGGCGGTCTCGCTCGTCCAGTACGCGCTGGTCTTCGCGCGCGAGCTCCGGCGCGGCCCGGCGACAGAGAGCCGTTGACTCGCCGGCGGATCGCGCTATAAACGCGCCCCTGTCGTCGACGCGCAGGCCCGTAGCTCAGTGGTAGAGCACTACCTTGACACGGTAGGGGTCGTCAGTTCAATCCTGACCGGGCCTACTGATTCGGGCGCCCCCGGCGCCGCCTCTCCTCGGGCCAGCCTCCACCAGGCTGGCCTTTCTTTCGTCCCGGAGCTAGGCAGGGTGACCATGTCGGACACGGTGACGGTGACGCTCCCCGACGGGAGCGAGAAGCGGGCCGCGCGCGGGGTGGCGATCCTCGACTTCGTGCGGGAGCAGATCGGCGCGGGGCTGGCGCGCGCGGCCTTCGTCGCCCGGCTCGACGGCGAGCTGGTCGACCTGTCGCGCCCCCTGGAGCGGGACGCCCGCCTCGAGGTGCTGACCGCGAAGAGCCCGGAGGCGCTCGCGGTGGCCCGCCACGACGCGGCCCACGTCCTGGCGAGCGTGGTGCAGCGCCTCTACCCCGGCACCCAGGTGACCATCGGCCCGGCGATCGAGGACGGCTTCTACTACGACTTCGCCCGCGCCCAGCCCTTCACCCCCGACGACCTGGAGCGGATCGAGCGGGCCGTCGCCGAGGCGATCGCGGCCGACCTGCCCTTCGTCCGCGAGGAGGTGTCGCTCGAGGAGGCGCGGGCGCTCTTCGAGCGGCTCGGCGAGACCTACAAGGTCGAGATCATCGGGGACATCGCCGGGCGGGGCGCCCGCACGCTGACCCTCTACCGCCACGGGGACTGGGTCGACTTCTGCCTCGGGCCCCACGGGCCGAGCACCGGGCGCATCGGGGTGGTGAAGCTCATGAGCGTCGCCGGCGCCTACTGGCGCGGCGACGCCCGGAACGCGATGCTGCAGCGGGTCTACGGCACGGCCTTCTTCGACCGGAAGGCTCTGGAGGCCCACCTGGCGCGGCTGGAGGAGCTGCGGAAGCGGGACCACCGCAAGCTCGGCCCGGCGCTCGGCCTCTTCGCCTTCCACGAGGTGGCGCCGGGCAGCGCCTTCTGGCTGCCGCACGGCACCACCCTCTACAACCTGCTCGCCGACGCCATGCGCCGGCTGGTGACGCGGAACGGCTACCAGGAGGTGAAGACCCCGCTCCTGTACGACCGGCGGCTCTGGGAGCAGAGCGGCCACTGGGGCGTCTACCGGGAGAACATGTTCCTGGTGCTCGACAAGGAGTCGGACCCGGCGCTCCCCGTCGACCAGCGGCTCACCATGAGCCTGAAGCCGATGAACTGTCCGTCCCACTACCTGATCTACGGGATGGCGCGGCGCAGCTACCGCGAGCTGCCCATCCGCTACTTCACGGTGGACGTGCTGCACCGCAACGAGCTCTCCGGCGCCCTCGGGGGCCTCACCCGCGTCCGGCAGTTCGCCCAGGACGACTCGCACATCTTCGTCATGGAGTCGCAGATCCCCGACGAGGTGGAGCGCATCACCGGGCTGATGCGGACGGTCTACGGCGCCTTCGGCCTCGAGTTCTCGCTGCGCTTCTCCACCCGGCCGACGAACCCGGCCGACCGGGTGGGGGACGACGCCCTGTGGGACAAGGCGGAGGGGGCGCTGCGGTCCGCGCTCGACCGCCTCGGGCTCCCCTGGGAGCTCAACGCCGGCGACGGCGCGTTCTACGGCCCGAAGATCGACTTCGTGGTCACCGACTCGCTCGGCCGGAAGTGGCAGACCTGCACCATCCAGCTCGACTACGCCGCACCGGAGCGCTTCGACCTCTCCTACGCCGGCGACGACAACCGGGAGCACCGGCCGGTGGTCATCCACCGGGCCGTCTACGGCTCCTTCGAGCGCTTCATCGCCATCCTCACCGAGCACTACGCCGGGGCGTTCCCCGCCTGGCTGGCGCCGGTCCAGGCGCGGGTGGTCACCGTCTCCGACCGCTTCGAGGCCTGGGGCCAGGCGGTCGTCGAGCGGCTGCGCGCGCTCGGGTACCGGGTGGAGGCGGACGCCTCGTCCGACAAGCTCGGCGCCAAGATCCGCGCCGCGCAGCTCGCCAAGATCCCCTACGCCCTGGTGATCGGCGAGAAGGAGGTCGAGGCGCAGGGGGTGTCCCCCCGCCGCCACGGCGGCGAGGATCTGAAGACGATGGGGCTCGACGCCTTCGTCGAGCTCCTCGCGCGCGAGGCGCGGCCGCCGTACTAGCGGCCGGCGGGCTTGACCGCGCGGCGCGGTCCGGCTACCGTTTTCATCCGATGTCCTTCGCGCGCAGCGAGCGTCGACTTCTTAGCCGGGCGGGAGAGGTATCCCGGCCGGGCTGACGCCGCGCCGCGACCTCCCCCGCCTTCCCGGCCGGAGAGGTTGCCCTCGACAGGCGAGCCACCCTCCACGGCCCTTCCAGGAGCCCCCGAGGAGCCACCATGTCGAGCACGCCGCCAGCCCCACCCCCAGCGTTTCCGCAGGTAGGAGTCGAGGACCCGATCGCCGCACACTCTGCTAGCATCCCCCGCTCACCGGCCGCGCCGCGCGGCCCCGCCACCGACGAGAGCATGCACCCCACCTCGAGCCAGGCCGCGCCCGACCGCGTCGTCATCTTCGACACCACCCTGCGCGACGGCGAGCAGTCGCCGGGCGCGTCCATGAACCTGGACCAGAAGCTCCAGGTGGCCCGCGCCCTGGCCGACCTCGGCGTCGACGTGATCGAGGCCGGCTTCGCCGCCGCCTCGCCCGGCGATCTGGAGGCGATCCGGGGGGTGAGCCGCCAGGTCGAGGGGCCGATCATCGCCAGCCTCTCCCGGTGCAGCCGCGGCGACATCGCCGCCTCCTGGGAGGCCCTCCGCGACGCCCCCCGCCGCCGGTGCCACGTCTTCCTCGCGACCAGCCCCATCCACCGCGACTTCAAGCTGAAGATGGCCAAGGACGAGATCGTCCGGCGGGCGGTGGAGGGGGTGAAGCTGGCCCGCGAGAAGTTCGAGGACGTCGAGTTCTCGGCCGAGGACTCGGCCCGCACCGAGCTCGACTTCCTCGTCGAGGTCGTCGAGCGGGCGATCGAGGCCGGCGCCACCACCGTCAACATCCCCGACACCGTCGGCTACGCCCTCCCGTCGACCTACGCCGAGACCATCCGTCACCTCCGGCGCCACGTGCGCGGCATCGAGAAGGCGGTCATCTCGGTCCACTGCCACAACGACCTCGGCCTGGCGGTGGCCAACTCGCTCGCCGGGGTGCTCGAGGGGGCGCGGCAGGTCGAGTGCACCATCAACGGGATCGGCGAGCGGGCCGGGAACGCGTCGCTCGAGGAGGTCGTCATGGCCTGCCGGACCCGGGCCGACGTCCTGGGGATCGCGACCGGCGTCCGGACCGACCGGCTCTACCCGACCAGCCGGCTCGTCTCGCAGGTGACCGGCCTCCACGTCCAGCGGAACAAGGCGATCGTGGGGCAGAACGCCTTCGCCCACGAGGCGGGCATCCACCAGCACGGGATGCTGACCAACCGCGAGACCTACGAGATCATGCGCCCGGAGGAGGTCGGCTTCGCGCGCTCGAGCCTGGTCCTCGGCAAGCACTCCGGGCGCCACGCCCTGAAGGAGCGGCTGGTCGCCCTCGGCTACCAGCTCGAGGACGGCGCCATCGACCGGGTCTTCGCCGACTTCAAGGCCCTGGCCGACAAGAAGAAGGACATCTACGACGCCGACATCGAGGCGCTCCTGGTCCACGGCCAGATCCTGGGCAAGGGGCTGGTCGCCTGGACGCTCGACGCCCTGTCCACCACCTCCGGGACCGGGACCCTGCCGGTCGCCTCGGTGGCGCTCCGGACCGCGGCCGGCGAGCGGCTCCAGGAGGTCGCGGCCGGGGACGGACCGGTGGACGCCGCCTTCAAGGCGATCGAGCAGGCGACCGGCATCCGCGTGAAGCTCCGCGACTACCAGGTGGTGAGCATCTCCACCGGCGAGGACGCCCAGGGCGAGGTGAGCCTGGAGGTGGAGCACCCCACCGGCGTCTACCGCGGGCGGGCCCTGTCGACCGACATCGTCGAGGGGAGCGCGCGCGCCTTCCTCGACGTGGTGAACCGCATCGCCCTCCGCGCCGCGCCGGTGGAGAGCGAGGCCCGCGCCGAGATGGGGACGCCGTGAAGGCCGCCGCGCGCACCCCCGCCCGGACGCTCTTCGAGAAGGTCTGGGGCGCCCACCTCGTCCGCGAGGAGTCGAGCGACACGCCGGCGATCCTGTACGTGGACCTCCACCTGGTCCACGAGGTGACGAGCCCGCAGGCCTTCTCGGTCCTCCGCGAGCGCGGGCTCCCGGTCCGCCGGCTCGACCGGACCCTCGCGACCATGGACCACTCGACGCCCACGCTCCCGCGCGGCGCCGACGGCCGCTGGCCCTTCGCCGATCGCGAGGCCGAGGCCCAGGTCGCCCAGCTCGAGCGGAACTGCGCCGAGTTCGGGGTGGAGCTCCACGGGCTGGGGACCCCGGCGCAGGGGGTGGTCCACGTCTTCGGCCCGGAGATGGGCGCCACCCAGCCCGGGATGACCGTCGTCTGCGGCGACAGCCACACCGCCACGCACGGGGCCTTCGGGGCGCTCGCCTTCGGGATCGGCACCTCGGAGGTCGGGCACGTCCTCGCCACCCAGTGCCTGCTCCAGCGGCGGCCGCGGACGCTCGCGGTGCGCGTCGACGGCGCGCTCCCGCCCGGCGTCGGCGCGAAGGACCTCGTCCTCGCGATCATCGCCAAGCTCGGGGTCGGCGGCGGCACCGGCCACGTCATCGAGTACCTGGGCGCGGCGGTCCGCGCCCTCTCGATGGAGGGGCGGATGACCCTCTGCAACATGTCGATCGAGGCCGGCGCCCGCGCCGGCATGATCGCGCCCGACGACACCACCTTCCAGTGGCTCGCCGGGCGGCCCCGGGTGCCCCGGGGCGACGCCTGGGAGGCCGCGGTGGCGCGCTGGCGCGCGCTGGCCACCGACGAGGGCGCCCGCCACGACCGGGAGATCGCGCTCGACGCCACGACCCTCGCCCCGATGATCACCTTCGGGACCAACCCGGGGCAGGCCATCCCGGTGACGGCCCGGGTGCCGGATCCCTCCGAGGAGCGCGATCCCGCCGCCCGCGCCTCGCTCGAGGGGGCGCTCCGCTACATGGGGCTCGTCCCCGGCCAGCCGATCGCCGGGCGGGTCGTCGACGCGGTCTTCGTCGGGAGCTGCACGAACGGCCGGCTCGAGGATCTCCGCGAGGCGGCCCGGATCCTCCGCGGGCGGCGCGTCGCGGTCCGGACGCTGGTGGTCCCCGGGTCCCAGCTGGTGAAGCGGCAGGCCGAGGCGGAGGGGCTCGACCGGATCTTCCGGGAGGCCGGCGCCGAGTGGCGCGAGCCGGGCTGCTCCATGTGCATCGCCATGAACGGCGACCGGCTCGAGCGCGGCCAGACCTGCGTCTCGACCTCCAACCGGAACTTCGAGGGACGGCAGGGGGCGGGGGGCCGGACCCTCCTCGCCGGCCCGGCGACAGCGGCGGCCGCGGCGGTGGCCGGCGCCGTCGCCGATCCCCGCCGCTACGCGGAGGCGACCCCGTGACACCGATCAGGATCATCGAGAGCCGGACCGTCGTCCTCCCCCGGGAGAACATCGACACCGATCAGATCATCCCGGCGCGCTTCCTCAAGGTCACCGACAAGGCGGGCCTCGGGAAGGCGGCCTTCGCCGACTGGCGCTACGGGCCGGACGGGGGTCCGGTCGCGGACTTCGCGCTCAACCGGCCGGAGGCGGCCGGCTGCGCGGTCCTGGTCGCCGGCGACAACTTCGGCTGCGGCTCCTCGCGCGAGCACGCGCCCTGGGCGCTCGTGGACGCCGGGTTCCGGGCGGTGATCTCGACCCGGATCGCCGACATCTTCCGGAACAACGCCCTGAAGAACGGCCTGGTCCCGGTGGTGGTCGACCCGGCGAGCCACGCGGCGCTCCTGGCCGCGCCCGGGGCGCCGGTCCGGATCGATCTCGAGGCGAGGACGGTGACCCTCCCCGGCGGCGCGGCGGTCGAGTTCCCGATCGACGCCTTCAGCCGCTACTGCCTCCTGAACGGCGTGGACGAGCTCGGGTTCCTGCTCTCGCAGGAGGCGGCGATCGCCGCCCACGAGGGGAGGACCCGGTGAGGGCGCAGATCGCGGTCCTGGGCGGCGACGGGATCGGGCCGGAGGTGGCCCGCGAGGGCGCGGCCGTCCTCCGCGCGGTGGCCCGCGCCGGCGGCCACGCGTTCGAGCTCGTGGAGGCGCTGGTCGGCGGCGCGGCCATCGACGCGACCGGCGCGCCCCTCCCGCCGGCGACCCTCGACCTCTGCCGGGCCTCCGACGCGATCCTCTTCGGCGCCATCGGCGGGCCGCGCTGGGGCCCCGCGGCGCCGGTGCGGCCGGAGCAGGGGCTCCTCGCGCTCCGCAAGGAGCTCGGCCTCTTCGCGAACCTCCGCCCGGTCACGGTCGACCCCCGGCTGGCGGCGGCGTCGCCGCTGAAGCCGGAGCTCCTCGTCGGGGTCGACATGATCGTCGTCCGGGAGCTCACCGGCGGGATCTACTTCGGCGAGAAGCGGCGGACCGAGACCACCGCCTACGACGCCTGCACCTACTCGGTGGAGGAGATCGAGCGGGTCGTCCGGGTGGCGGGGCGGCTGGCGCGCGCGCGGCGGCGGCGGATCACGAGCGTCGACAAGGCGAACGTCCTGGAGACCTCGCGGCTGTGGCGCGAGGTCGCCGAGCGGGTGATCCGGTCGGAGTTCCCCGACTGCCGGCTGGAGCACCAGCTGGTCGACAGCTGCGCGATGCAGCTCGTCCGCCGGCCCGCCGACTTCGACGTGGTGGTCACCGAGAACATGTTCGGGGACATCCTCACCGACGAGGCGTCGGTCCTGGCGGGGTCGATCGGGCTGCTCCCCTCGGCGTCGCTCGGCGCCGGCCGGCTCGGCCTCTACGAGCCGATCCACGGCTCGGCGCCGGACATCGCCGGCCGGGGGATCGCGAACCCCTACGGCACGATCATGAGCGTGGCCCTGCTGCTGCGCCACTCGCTCGGGCTCGAGGCCGAGGCCGCGGCGGTCGAGCGCGCGGTCGGGGCGGCGGTGGCGGCGGGCGTCCTCACCGCGGACCTCGGCGGCGCGGCGCGGACCGAGGAGGCCGGCGCCGCGGTCGTACGGGAGCTCGCGGCGGCGCGCGGCTGAGGGCGGCGCGCGGGGCGGACGTGGACGAGGGTCAACCCGGAGCGGTCACGAGGAGAGTCATGGGCAAGGAGAAGATCACCGGCGCGATGGCGGTCCGGCGCGCCCTGGAGGCCGAGGGCGTCGAGGTCGTCTTCGGCATGCCGGGCGGCACCATCCTGCCGATCTACGACGCGATGTTCGGCTGCGAGCGCCCCCGGCAGGTGCTCGTCCGCCACGAGCAGGTCGGCGGCCACGCCGCGGAGGGCTTCGCGCTGGCCACCGGCAGGGTCGGCGTCTGCTTCGGCACCTCCGGCCCGGGGGCCACGAACCTGGTGACGGCCATCGCCGACGCCTACATGGACTCCGTCCCGCTGGTCGCGATCACCGGCAACGTCGCCACCAGCCTGATCGGCAGCGACGCCTTCCAGGAGGCGGACATCACCGGCATCACCATGCCGATCACCAAGCACAACTGGCTGGTGACCGACGTCCACGACCTGCCGCGGATCCTGAAGGAGGCGTTCTACGTCGCCCGGACCGGCCGGCCCGGCCCGGTGCTCGTCGACATCCCCAAGGACGTCCAGAACGCCGAGTTCGAGTTCGAGTACCCCGAGACGGTGTCGATCCCGGGCTACCACCCGCCGGTGCGCGAGGAGCCGCGGCTCAAGGACGCCGCGGCGCTCATCCGCTCCGCCTCCCGCCCGGTCCTCTACCTCGGCGGCGGCGTCCGCAGCGCCGGCGCGCACCAGGAGGTGCGCGAGTTCGCCGAGCTCCTCGACGCCCCCGTGATCACCACCCTGCACGGGAAGGGGGCCTTCCCGGAGACCCACCCGCTCTGCCTCGGGATGTTCGGCATGCACGGGTCGAAGTACGCCAACTTCACGGTGCAGGGCTCCGACCTCATCGTCGCCCTCGGCGCCCGCTTCGACGACCGGGTGACCGGGAAGCTCTCCACCTTCGCCCCCGAGGCGAAGGTGATCCACCTCGACGTCGACCCGGCGGAGATCTCGAAGCTGGTCACCGCCACGGTGCCCCTGGTCGGCGACCTGCGCCGGCTGCTGCCCCAGCTGACCGCCGAGGTCCGGCGGGTCTTCGCCGAGCAGGGGCGCCCGGACCTCGCCCCGTGGAAGCGCCGGGTGGCCGAGTGGCAGGCGAAGCACCCGATGCGCTACGAGCAGGCGGGGCAGAAGTACCTGCTCCCGCAGTACGTCGTCGAGACCCTGTGGCGGAAGACCGGGGGCAAGGCGGTGGTCACCACCGGCGTCGGCGAGCACCAGATGTTCGCCGCGCAGTGGTGGAAGACGACCGAGCCCCGCCAGTTCATCACCTCCGGCGGGCTGGGGACCATGGGGTTCTGCCTCCCCTCGGCGATCGGCATCCAGCTCGGCCGCCCCGGGGAGCTGGTGATCGGCATCGACGGCGACGGGTCCTTCCAGATGACCCTCCAGGACCTCGCCACCGCGCGCGACCTCGACCTGCCGATCAAGATCTTCGTGCTGAACAACCTGTTCCTGGGGATGGTCCGGCAGTGGCAGGAGCTCTTCTACGAGAACCGGTTCGCCCAGACCCCGCTGCCCGACCGGCCGGACCTGGTGAAGCTGGCCGACGCCTACGGCTGCCTCGGGCTCCGGGCCCGGACGACGGAGGAGCTCGACCGGGTCATCGACCAGGCCCTCGCGCACCGGGATGGGCCGGTCATCGTCGACGTCCGCGTCCGCCGCCAGGAGAAGGTCTTCCCGATGGTCCCCGCGGGCGCCCCCCTCAACGACATGATCGACGGTGAATGACATGGAACGGACCGAGGAGAAGCCGGCCGGCAGCACCCACACCATCAGCCTGCTCGTGGAGAACAAGCCCGGCGTCCTGCACCGGATCGCCGGCCTCTTCTCCCGCCGCGGGTACAACATCGCGAGCCTCACCGTCGGGCCGACCGAGCGGGCCGACTACTCGCGGATGACCATCGTGGTCCGCCTCTCCACCAAGACGGTGGAGCAGGTGGTCCGGCAGGTCCAGAAGCTGGTGCCCGTGGTCGAGGTGCGCGAGCTGGTCCCGCAGGACCTGATCGAGCGCGAGCTCATGCTCGCCAAGATCCGGACCCCGGAGCGGAACCACGCCGAGCTCCGGGCGCTGGCCGAGACCTACGAGGCGACCATCGTGGACGTCTCGCCCGACGCGCTCGTGGTCGAGGCGTCCGGCCCCGCCGGGAAGCTGGACGCGCTGGAGGAGCGGCTGCGCCCCTTCGGCATCCAGGAGCTGTGCCGCTCCGGCCGCATCGCGCTGGAGCGCGGATTCAAGACGCTGGCCCCACCCTCCATCAAGTAGGAGCGACGAACCACATGGCGACGATCTACTACGACAAGGACGCGAACCTCGACCTCCTCAAGAAGCGCAAGGTGGCGGTCATCGGCTACGGCAGCCAGGGGCACGCGCACGCGCTGAACCTCCGCGACTCGGGGGTCGACGTCCGCGTCGGCCTGGCCGCGGGCTCGCGCTCGAAGGCGAAGGCCGAGGGCGCCGGGCTCCGGGTGACGAGCGTCGCCGACGCCTCCCGCGAGGCCGAGGTGATCATGATCCTCATCCCGGATCAGACCCAGAAGGCGGTCTACGACGCCGAGATCGCCCCGCACCTGACCCGGGGGAAGGCCCTCCTCTTCGCCCACGGCTTCAACATCCACTTCGGCCAGATCCGGCCCCCGGCCGACGTCGACGTGCTCCTCGTCGCCCCGAAGGGCCCCGGCCACATGGTCCGCCGGCAGTACCAGGACGGCCGGGGCATCCCCGGCCTCGTCGCCGTCCACCAGGACGCGACCGGGCAGGCGAAGCAGATCGGCCTCGCCTACGCCCGCGGGATCGGCTGCTCCCGCGCCGGCGTCCTCGAGACCACCTTCAAGGAGGAGACCGAGACCGACCTGTTCGGCGAGCAGGCCGTCCTCTGCGGCGGCGCCTCGGCCCTGGTGAAGGCCGGCTTCGAGGTGCTGGTCGAGGCCGGGTACCAGCCCGAGAGCGCCTACTTCGAGTGCCTCCACGAGCTCAAGCTGATCGTCGACCTCATGTACGAGGGCGGCCTGGCCTGGATGCGCCACTCGATCTCGGACACCGCCGAGTACGGGGACTACACCCGGGGCCCCCGGGTGGTGAACGCCCAGACGAAGGACGAGATGCGGCGGATCCTGAAGGAGATCCAGTCGGGGCAGTTCGCCAAGGAGTTCATCCTCGAGAACATGGTCGGCCACCCGACCTTCGACAAGCACCGGGTGACCGAGGCCGCCCACCCGATCGAGGAGGTCGGTGGTCGCCTCCGGTCGATGATGAGCTGGATCCGCGAGGCGAAGAAGGACTCGTCGGACCCCGGCGCGAAGTGACCCGCGCGTCCCCGGGCGCCCACCTCCGGGCGGGCGCCCGGGACGCACGTTGACAAAGCCCGCGAGATCCATATCCTACGCCATCTTTTCCGAGCGACCCGGGCGCCTTGCCCGGATCGGCTGGGGGCTTCCCCGAGGAGCACGGTCTGAATCAGCGGGATCAGCGGACGAACCGGGACGCGCGCACCAACCGGCGCATCAAGGCGCGCGAGGTGCGGGTGATCGGGGCGGCCGGCGAGCAGCTGGGCGTCCTCACGATCGAGCAGGCGCTGGCCAAGGCGCAGGAGGAGGGGATGGACCTCGTCGAGGTCAGCCCGCTCGCCAAGCCCCCGGTCTGCAAGATCATGGACTACGGGAAGTTCAAGTACCTCGAGAAGAAGAAGCAGAACGAGGCGAAGAAGAACCAGGTGGTGGTGCTCCTCAAGGAGGTGAAGTTCCGCCCCCGCACCGAGGAGCACGACTACGACGTCAAGATCAGGAAGGTCCGCGAGTTCCTCGAGGACTCGAACAAGGCGCGGATCACGGTCATGTTCCGGGGCCGGGAGATGAGCCACCGGGAGCTGGGGCAGAAGGTGCTCCAGAAGATCATCGAGGATCTCAAGGAGACCGCGGTGATCGAGTCGGTGCCGCGGATGGAGGGGCGCCAGATGTTCATGATCCTCGCGCCCAACCCGCGGATGCTCCAGGCGCAGCGGTCGCGCGCCGAGGCGGCCGCCCGGACGGCCCGCGAGGGCGCCGCGCCGGCCGCGCCCGCGGCCCGGCCCGAGGCG
>JAJXSQ010000373.1 GCA_021784495.1 Myxococcales bacterium
GCGCTCGCCCGCGAGGGGCGGCTCGGCGAGGCGATCGAGCGCGCCCGGTCGGCGGCGGCGGCGCTCCCCGAGGATCCGGGGCCGCTCCTCACGGTCGCCGGGTACTGCGAGGCGGCCGGGCGGTACGACGACGCCATCGCCGAGGTCGAGCGGGCGGCGGCGCTGCCCGGCCAGGCGCCGGCCGGCTACGCGGCGCGGCTCGCCGCCCTCCGGACGGCCCGCGCGGCGGCGCGCGACCGGAGGATGGAGGAGGAGCTCCTGGGGAGGTGACGCCGGGCGCGCGGGGCCCGGCGACCCGGGCCGGTCAGGCGAGCGCCGCCGCCGGGTGGATCACGTGGATCCGCTCCCCTTCGCGGATGATCCGCGGCTCGGAGAGGCGGCTGCAGCGCGCGCAGAAGCCGCGCGCCCGCCCCCCGGCGATGCGCACCGCCAGGTCGCCGTCGCAGACCGGGCAGCCGCCGAGGATCGTCACGTCGGCGCCGTCCGCCGGGCCCTGGAGGTGTCTTTCCGCCCTCATGCCGTGACCGTAAGCACTCCCGGGGCGATGGCAAGCGGGCGCCTCGCCGCGCGCGCCCGGGGGGCGCTTTCGCGGCCCTGGCCCTCCTCGTCGCCCCCCGCGGCGCCCCGGTTCCTCCGGGCGCCCCCGGGTCGCGGGTTTGACTCCACGGCGCGTCGCCCGTACCTTCGTCCGCCGTCATGGCGATCGACTGGGCCGCGGAGCGGGTGGTGGTGACTGGCGGCGCCGGGTTCCTCGGGACCTACGTCGTCGAGGAGCTGCGACGGCGCGGGGCGCGCGAGCTCTTCGTCCCGCGCTCGCGCGACTACGACCTGGTGCAGATGGAGGGCGTCCGGGCGCTCTACCGGGACGCGCGCCCGACGGTGGTCTTCCACCTCGCCGCGCGCGTCGGCGGCATCGGCGCCAACCGGGACAACCCCGGCACCTTCTTCTACGACAACCTCATGATGGGGGTGCAGCTCGCCGAGGTCGGCCGGCAGGTCGGGCTGCGCAAGCTGGTCTCCCTCGGCACCATCTGCGCCTACCCCAAGTTCTGCCCGGTCCCCTTCCGCGAGGAGGATCTCTGGAACGGCTACCCCGAGGAGACCAACGCGCCCTACGGGCTCGCCAAGAAGATGCTCCTCGTCCAGAGCCAGGCCTACCGGCAGCAGTGGGGCTTCGACTCGATCGTCCTCTTCCCGGTGAACCTCTACGGCCCCGGCGACAACTTCGACCTCCAGACGTCGCACGTGATCCCGGCGCTGGTCCGCAAGTGCGTCGAGGCGCGCGAGCGGGGCGACCGGCGGATCGTCGCCTGGGGGACCGGCGCCGCGTCGCGCGAGTTCCTGCACGCCCGCGACGCCGCCGAGGGGATCGTCGCCGCGGCCGCGGGCTACGCCAAGAGCGAGCCGGTGAACCTCGGCGCCGGCTTCGAGATCACCGTCCGCGACCTGGTCCCGCTCGTCGCCCGGCTCTGCCGGTTCGAGGGGGAGATCGCCTGGGACCCGTCGAAGCCCGACGGCCAGCCGCGGCGGATGCTCGACACCTCGCGCGCGGCCGCGGAGTTCGGCTGGCGGGCGCGGATCCCCTTCGAGGAGGGGCTCCGGGAGACGGTCGCGTGGTACGAGGGGCGCCGCGGCGCGGGCGCGCCGGCCTGATCGCCGGGCCGGGGACGGGCGACGGCGAACCAGGGGGGCGGACGGTGAAGAGAGCGCTGATCACGGGGATCACCGGGCAGGACGGCAGCCACCTCGCCGAGCTCCTGCTCGACAAGGGCTACGAGGTGCACGGCATCATCCGCCGCTCCTCCTCCTTCAACACCAGCCGGATCGACCACGTCTACCAGGACCCGCACGCCCCGGGCTGCCGCCTCTTCCTCCACTACGGCGACCTGAACGACGCCTCGTCCCTCAACTACCTGCTGCGCAAGCTCAGGCCCGACGAGATCTACAACCTCGGCGCCCAGAGCCACGTCAAGGTCTCCTTCGACGTGCCGGAGTACACCGGCGAGGTCACCGGCCTCGGCGCGACCCGCCTCCTGGAGGCGGCCCGCGAGCTCGGGCTCACCGACGCCCGCATCTACCAGGCCTCGTCCTCGGAGATGTTCGGCGCCTCCCCGCCGCCGCAGAGCGAGGCGACCCCCTTCTACCCGCGCAGCCCCTACGGCTGCGCCAAGGTCTACGCCTACTGGATGGGCGTGAACTACCGCGAGGCCTACGGCCTCCACGTGTCGAACGGGATCCTCTTCAACCACGAGGGGCCGCGCCGCGGCGAGACCTTCGTCACCCGCAAGGTGACCCGCGCCGCCAGCCGCATCAAGCTCGGGCTGCAGGAGAAGCTCTACCTCGGCAACCTCGACGCCCGCCGCGACTGGGGCTACGCGAAGGACTACGTCGAGGCGATGTGGCTCATGCTCCAGCAGCCCCGCGGCGGCGACTACGTCGTCGCCACCGGCGAGGCCCACACCGTCCGCGAGCTCTGCGAGGCGGCCTTCGGCCACGTCGGGCTCGACTACCGCGAGTTCGTCGAGCTCGACCCGCGCTACCTCCGGCCGACCGAGGTCGACGCCCTCCTCGGCGACCCGTCGAAGGCGGCGCGGGAGCTCGGCTGGCGCCCCCGGACGACCTTCGCCGAGCTGGTCCGGATCATGATGGAGTCCGACCTGGCGCTCGCCGAGCGGGAGCGGCGCGCCGGCGCCGGTCCGGCCGTCTCGCGGCACGGGTAGCGCCCCGGCGCCGGGCGCGGCGCCTCCGCCCGGCGCCGCGATGGCCCGCTCGCGATCGCCTTGTGCGGCGGGGGGAGGACGGTCTACCGTCGGGCGGTGTCCGGCCCGCGCGCCCTCGCCTGCCCCCGCTGCGGCTCCGACCGGCTCCGCCGCGCCCACGCCCACCGCTGGTCCCACCGGCTCGTCCGGCGCCTGACCCCCTACCGGCGGTTCGCCTGCCTCACCTGCGGCCACCGCGGCTGGACCGGGGTCGAGCTCCCGCGCACCCCCCCCCGCGCGGGCGACGGCGACGGGGGCCCGGCGCGCCCCCCGGTCAACCGCC
>JAJXSQ010000022.1 GCA_021784495.1 Myxococcales bacterium
GCGCGGGTCGCCGCCGACTCGCCGTCCTCGGTGACGATCACCTCCGCCGGGAGGAGCGACTGCCGCGCCATGCCGGCGAGGGCCAGGGCGAGGGCGTCGGGGCGCTCGTGGGTGAGGAGGATGGCGGAGAGGGTGGCGGTCGCCGTCATGGAGCCGGTGGGGGGAAGGGAGGGCCACCCGGGGGGGTGGGCCGGCGATCCCGGAGCATACCGCCACCTTCGAGCCGGAGGTTTGTCTCCGGCGCGCCGCTGTGGCAAGAGAATGATCCCGAACGGCCTCAGGGGGGCACGCCGACATGGTCCTGGAAGCTCCCGTCTCCGCCCTGGTGAGAGCCCTGCCGGACCGGCTCACCGACGTGACGAGCTGGCATGGCCACGTTCCGTTCGCGTTCTGGTGCGTCGAGACCCTCCGCCCCGCCGTCCTCGTCGAGCTGGGCGCGCATCGCGGGGACTCCTACGGAGCCTTCTGCCAGGCGGTGGACGCGATGGGGCTACCGGCCGCGTGCTACGCCGTCGACACGTGGAAGGGCGATCCCGAGGCCGGATTCTACGGCGAGGAGGTCTTCGAGGAGCTCGCCGCGTATCATGATCCGCGCTACGGCGCGTTCTCGAGGCTCGTCCGCGCCACCTTCGACGAGGCGCTCGAGCACTTCGCGGACGGGAGCATCGACCTGCTCCACGTGGACGGGCTCCACACCTACGAGGCGGTGTCGCACGACTTCGAGAGCTGGCGGCCGAAGCTGAGCCGCCGTGGCGTCGTGCTCTTCCACGACGTGAACGTCCGCGAGCGGGACTTCGGGACCTCTCGCTTCTGGCACGAGGTCTCGACGCGCTTCCCGAGCTTCACCTTCCACCACTCCCACGGCCTCGGGGTGCTGGTGGTCGGCGACGAGGCTCCCGCGGCCGCGCGCGCGCTGGTGGCCTCGACCCCCGAGGAGGCCGTCGAGATCCGCGCCGTCTTCGCCGGACTCGGGGAGATCGTCCGGGAGCGGGCGGCGCTCCGCGCGGCGCCGGCCGGCAGCGAGGAGGCGGCGCGAGATCGGCTGGCGCAAGCGTACGAGCGGCTGGCCGCCGCCGACCGGCGCGCCGCGGATCGCCGGTCGGCCGTCTCGCGGAGCGAGGAGGCGGCCCGGCAGGCCGAGGAGCTGGCCCGCCACGCCTCGGAGCGCGACGCCCTCGCCGCGCGGCTCGCGGCCCTGGAGCGCGCCGGCGCCGAGAAGGACCGCAGGAACGCCGAGCTGACCGCGGAGCAGGAGCGGGTCCGCGCCGCGCTCTCCGCGGACGTGGAGCGGCTCGAGGACCGGCTGCGCCGCGCCGTCGACGCCGCGGAGGCGAGCGCGCTCGACGCGGCGCGCCTGCGCGGACGGCTCGAGGCCGTCGACGAGCGGCTGGCCGCGGGCCTGCGGGAGGCGGAGGCCCGTCGCGAGGAGTGGGCCGCGCGCCACTCCACCGCCGCGGCGGCCGCCGAGGCGCGCGAGGGTGGGCTCCGGGAGCAGGTGCGGGCGGCGGAGGTCAAACGGCTGGTGGCCGAGGAGCGCGCCGCCGAGCTGGGGCGAAGGTCCGAGGCGCTCGCGCGCGACCTCGCCGGAGCGCTCGACGGGGCGGCGGGGTTGCGTCTCCAGATTCATCGATCCGGCGAGCGGATCGACGAGCTCGCTCGCTCGCTCGCGGCGAGGACGCGGGAGCTCTCGGCCGGGTCGGCGGAGGCCCGGGACCTCGCCGGTCGACTCGACGCGGCGAAGGCCGAGGCGGCCGCGCTCCGGGAGGGGAGCGCCGCCCGCGACCGCCAGATCGAGGCCCTCCGTCAGCGACTCGCGGAGCTCGACGCCGGGGGTCGCGAGCGGGATGGGCGCCTGGCCGCGCAGGAGGAGCGACTCGGGGCGCAGGCGCGCGAGCTCGACGCGCGCGCGGGCGACCTGGCGGCCACGCGGTCGCTGCTCGAGGACGGGGCCCGCGAGGCGTCGCGCCTCCGCGAGGAGCTGTCGCGCGCGGTGAGCGAGTCGGCCCGCCAGTCGGCGCGCGCGGCGGAGGCGGCGGAGATGGCGCGTCGCGTCCAGGAAACCGGGGCCCGCGAAGCGGCCCGATCGGACGGCGAGCGCGACCGGTGGGCCCGGGATCTCGCCGCTCGGGAGCGGACGGTCGAGGAGCTGAGGCTCGATCTCGCCGCGGCGCGATCCGAGCTCGCCGCGGCCCGGGTCACCGTCGGGGCGCGCCTCGCCCGCCTCCCGGAGACGGCGGCCCGGCTGCCGGAACGACTCGCCCACGCCGCGTCGGTGGCGATGGACCTCCTGCGGTGGACGGCGACCCTGCGGCTGCGCGACGGGCTGCGGCGCCGCCAGTACGCGCGGCTGATCCGGCGGGCCTGGGCCCTCGATCGCGACTTCTACCTCCAGCAGTGCGGGGACGATCCGCTCGCCCGGCGAGACCCCATCGAGCACTACCTGGTGCGCGGCGCCGCGGCCGGGCTCGATCCCAACCCGGTCTTCGACACCTCCTGGTACCTGGAGCACTGCCCGGCGGCCGCGCGCTACGGCAAGAACCCGCTCGTCCACTTCCTCAGGTACGGGGCGTACGAGGGGTTCGATCCGGGCCCCGATCTCGACCTGCGCTGGTACGTCGCCACCTACCCGGACGTCGTGCGGTCCGGGCTCAACCCGCTCACGCACTACCTCCGGTTCGGCCGCGCGGAGGGGCGACCGGGGCGACGGCCCCCGGAGGCGCGCTCGGTCCACGAGCCGCTCGCCCTCCAGCCGCCGCCCACGGCCTCGTCGGGGAGCCGGGTGCTCCTCGTCGATCACCGGATGCTGACGCCGGATCAGGACTCGGGATCGGTCCGCATGTTCGCGATCGTCGAGATCCTCCGCGGTCTCGGGCACGAGGTCACCTTCGTCTCCGACTGCGCGCCCATCGGCGGTCCCTACGAGGAGCGGCTCCGGGGGCTCGGGGTCGACGTGCTGTACGGCTTCGACGCGACCTGCGAGCGCCTGCGCGATCCCGGGCGCCCCTATCGTCACGCGTTCCTCTCGCGCCCGGACCAGACCTATCGCTACATGCCGGTCGTGCGCGCGCACGCGCCGGAGGCGACGGTCGTGTACGACACGGTCGATCTCCACTGGGTGAGGAACGCCCGGGCCGCCGAGCTGACCGGCGATCCGCGCGCCCGGGAGGAGTCGGAGCGCTACCGGAAGATCGAGCGAGTGAACACGGCCTGCGCCGACGTCACCCTGGCCATCACCCCGCAGGAGCGGGAGACGCTCGCCGCCGAGGTCCCGTCGGCGCGCATCGAGGTCGTCCCGAACATCCACGAGGTGCGGGAGGGAACGCCACCGCTCGATCGACGGCGCGACCTCATGTTCATCGGCGGCTTCGAGCACACCCCGAACGTCGACGGCGTGCTCTGGTTCGTGGAGCACGTGCTCCCGTCGGTGGCGCGGAGCATCCCCGACGTCGTCCTCCACGTGGTGGGGAGCAAGGCGCCCGAGGAGATCCGCCGCCTCGACTCCCGCCACGTCAAGGTGGCCGGCTTCGTGCCCGACGTCGACCCCGTCTTCGACGCCGCCAGGGTCTTCGTCTCGCCGCTCCGGTACGGCGCCGGGATGAAGGGGAAGATCGGCCAGGCCATGTGTGCGGGCGTCCCGGTCGTCACCACCTCGGTCGGGTCCGAAGGCATGCTCCTCGTCGATCGGCAGAACGCCATGGTCACCGACGATGCGGCGGCCTTCGCCGCCGCGGTGGTCGAGGTCTACCGGGATCCGGAGCTCTGGACGCGCCTCTCCAGGAGCGGGCGGCGCCACGTCGAGGCGCACTTCTCCGCCGCCGCCGTCCGGCCGCGCCTCGCCAGCCTGTTCCCGATCGCGACGGCGGTGGGAGGAGCGCGGCCGGCGGCGAGTCGGTCCACCGCGCCGGGGGAGGTGGCGTGAGCAAGGGGAAGGGACGCCGGGGTCGCGACCGCGAGAACGGGGTGCTCGTCGTCGGCGCGTACCTCGCCGATCGCGAGCACCTCGCGGTCGAGATCTCCGCGGAGCTCGGACGGAGCCGGCGCTGGTCGGTCGCTCAGCGGTGGGTGGCGGTGGGGAGCACCCCGGTCCCGCCGGCGCTCCTGGAGGTGACCGCCTGGCGCTCCGCGGCCCCGAGGCCGAAGTTCGACGTCCTGAACCAGTTGCTGCGCGAGGTCGACCGTCGCGGGCACCGGTACCTGCTGCTGTGCGACGACGACGTGCGCCTTCCGGACGGGTTCGTCGATCGATACCTGGAGCTGGTGGAGCGCCACGATCTGGCGCTCGCCCAGCCGGCCCGCACCCACGGGAGCTTCATCGACCATCCCTTCGTCGAGCAACTGGACGGGATCGACGCGCGGCTCACCCGCTTCGTCGAGATCGGGCCGCTGGTCTCCATCCGGCGCGACGCCGTGCGCCACCTCGTACCCTTCGACCCGCGGTCGCCGATGGGGTGGGGACTCGACTTCTCCTGGCCGGTGACGATGGAGCGCGCCGGGCTGCGTATGGGGATCGTCGACGCGGTGCCGGTGGCCCATGATCTCAGGCCCCCGGCGGCTCACTACGACCGGGCCCAGGCCGCCTCCGCCATGCGGGCCCACGCGGAGCGAACCCCGCACCTGACCCGCGACGAGGCGTTCACCATCCTCGAGGCCTGGAGTTGACCCACACCGTGGATGCGCACCGGACCGCGCCGCTGCTCAGCGCCATCATCACCACCTTCGACCGATCCGGACCGCTGCGGCGGGTCCTCGAGGGACTCTGCCGGCAGACGCTCGAGCGCTCCCGCTTCGAGGTGGTGATCGTCGACGACGGTTCGTCGGACGACACCCGCCAGGCGATCGAGGACTTCGCCGGGCGCCTGCCGCTGCGCGTCTCGCGGCAGCGCCACGCCGGCCACGCTTCGGCCAGGAACCACGGGATCTACCTGGCGCGGGGGGCGATCACCCTCTTCCTCGACGAGGTGGCGCGCCCCGCCGCCGACCTCCTCGCGCGGCACCTGACGCGCCATCGAGAAGACCCGGCGCCGAACCACGCGTACCTGGGGCGGACGGTGCTCGACCCCACCCTCGCCGCCGACCCGCTGGCGGCCTACCTGTTCGGTGATGGGAGAGCGCCGGTGGACGGCGCCGTCGCGCGACGCGAGGTCACGCATCGAGACGTGGGGGGCGGCTCCTGGTCTTGCGGGCGGGCCTTTCTCACGGAGCACGGCGTGTACGACCCGGGCCTGCGCTCCGGCGTCGAGCTGGTGGAGCTCGCCTACCGCCTCTCCACGCATGGCCTCCGTTTCTTCGCGGAGCCGGAGGCCCGCGCCGACCTGCTCGTCACGCCGGACCTGGTGGGCGCCGGGGCGGTGGCGGAGGAACGCGGGCGCGGGCGCCAGCGGTTCTACCAGCTCCATCCGGCCCACGCGCGCGCGGAGTGGGGCGATCGAGAGGCGGTGGCGAGAGAGTGGCGAGAGGTGGAGGCGAACGTCGACAGGCTCGGCCGCGCTGCGCGGGAGCTCGACCGGATCGCTCGGGCGCGCATCGCGGCCGGGTTGCCGGTCGGGGAGTTCGAGACGGCGCTCCTCCACAGCGCGTACGCGAGCTTCCTGCGGGCCCAGGAGTTGCGCGGATTCGCGGCGGGAGCGGGCGCCCCGGCGGTGTCCCCTCGCTCCCGGGCGGCCCGCGAGGCCGCGCCGCGGGTCTCGATCGTCGTGCCGGTGTTCAACAAGGTGGAGCTGACGCGGCAGTGCTTCGCCGCGCTCGCCGGGACCACCCCGCGCGACCTCTACGAGGTCCTGGTCGTGGACAACGCCTCGACCGACGGCACGCGCGAGTTCCTGGGGTCGCTCTCCCGGCCAGATCGGGCCATCGTCAACGAGGAGAACCGTGGCTTCGTGGGCGCCTGCAACCAGGGGATCGAGGCCTCGCGCGGGGAGTGGGTCCTCTTCCTGAACAACGACACCGAGCCTCGTCAGGGTTGGCTGGAGGCCCTCCTGCGGACGGCCGACGCGGACCCGCGGGTGGGCGCGGTGGGCGCGCGCCTCGTTTACCCGGATGGGACGCTGCAGGAGGCCGGCGGGCTCATCTTCCGCGACGGGTCGGGGTGGAACTTCGGCCGCGGCGACGGCGCGCCGTTCGGGCCCCCCTTCGACGCGACCTGCGAGGTCGACTACTGCTCGGGAGCGGCGCTCATGGTGCGCCGCGACGTCCTGGCGCGCCTCGGGGGCTTCGACGTCCGGTACGCGCCCGCCTACTACGAGGACACCGACCTCTGCTTCGGGATCCGATCGCTCGGCCTGAAGGTCATGTACTGCGCCGACTCGACGGTGGTCCATCACGAGGGAGCGACCGCCGGCACCGACGTCGGCAGCGGCTTCAAGCGTTTCCAGGTGGTGAACCACGCCAAGTTCATCGAGAAGTGGCGCGACGCGCTGGAGCGGCAGGATCCCCCGCCGACCGACACCGGCAAGCGACCGACGACGGCGGACCGCCGTCGCCTCGAGCGGGCGAGCGGCGGCGCCGGCGTCGGTCCTTGATCGCGGCCTAGCGGATCTCGATGGTGCTGAAGCTCAACCCCAGGTCGCGGACGTCCCCGGCCGGACGGAAGGTGCGATCGAGCTCGATGGTGACGGAGATCCTCGGCTTGCCGACGGTGGCGGCCGGGAGTGGCAGCGCCACGTCGAACGGTGCGTCGCCCTTGGCGAGGGTCAGCTCGCCGACCGGTTGGCCGTCGACCGACACCTTCCCGGTCAGCGAGCCGGTGGCGACCTCGGCCGCCGGGCAGTATCCCGTCAGGTGGATCTGCTGGCCCGCGGTGGCCGGGCCGGCGAGCAAGACGGTACCCCGCTTGCCGAGCCAGCGGTGGTCGCCCTCGGCGGTGTACCAGCCGTCGGCAAGGAACGGGGACGCCGAGTCGCTGCCGAGGACGACGGTCCGGGAGGGAGCCGACGCGTCGGTCGGCGCGGCGCGCCGATCGGTGCAGGCGGCCAGGGCCAGGGTGAGGGCGATGGAGAACGCCACGAGTGAGCGGGACATGGAAGCTCCTGGGGTGATGTTCAGAGGCGAGGGGCGAGTCGAACTGAAACTGGCGCGAGTTTCGCGCCGCGGCGTAAGCGAAAAGGGGTAGATGGCATCATGCCATACAGAGGCCAGCGCGTTGCGCTGATCGTTCCCTGCTTCAACGAGGAGATGGCCATCCCGAGCGTGGTTCGCGGATTTCGGGAGGCCATGCCCGGGCTCGAAATTTACGTCTTCGACAACGCATCCACCGACCGGACCGGGGAGTTCGCGCGCGCCAGCGGGGCGATGGTCGTCGATGTTCCCCTCAAGGGGAAGGGAAACGTCGTCCGCCGGATGTTTGCCGATGTCGAGGCCGACGTCTACGTGATGGTCGACGGGGACGGCACCTACGACGCCGGCTCGGTCTCCCGGTTGGTGGACAAGCTGATCGACCAGCGCCTGGACATGGTCGTCGGGTGCCGCCAGGTCGATGGCGACGTCGCTCGCGCCGCGTATCGCCAGGGACATCAATGGGGAAATCGAATGCTGACGGGAGGCGTTCTGCGAATCTTCGGCGGAACCTTCACCGACATGCTCTCGGGCTACCGCGTGTTCTCGCGACGTTACGCGAAGTCCTTCCCGGCGCTCTCGCGAGGATTCGAGACCGAGACGGAGTTGACCGTTCATGCGCTCGAGCTGCGGATGCCTTACGCGGAAGTGACGACCCCCTACGGATCGCGGCCCGAGGGCTCCCACAGCAAGCTGTCGACCTACCGCGATGGGTGGCGGATTCTCAAGACCATCGGGAGACTGTACGTGAGCGAGCGGCCCCTGGCGTTCTTCGGAATCTGCGCGGCGGTGCTCGCGGGGACCGCGGTCCTCCTGGCCATGCCGCTGCTCCAGGAGTACCTCAGGGAGGGAGTCGTCCCCCGTCTTCCGACGGCCGTGCTGTCGGCGTCCATGATGGTGTCCGCGTTGCTCTCGCTCTCCAGTGGGCTCGTGCTTGACAACGTGACGCGAGGGCGGCACGAGATGCGTCGCCTCGCGTACCTCGCGCTGCCGGGGCCAAGGGACGGAGAGGGGAGTCCGTCTCCCTAGACCCCCCCCGGCGATCCCTCGCGCGGCACTTCCTGGGCACGTGGCACTTTGGGCGCCCATCGTCGAGAGCGTCAGGATGGTCCGCCGATCACCGCGCGCGTCCGTCAGGGACGTCACGCCCGCACATCGCTAGGGACGGGAGGATCCATGCCGGTCGAGGCTGAACTGCCGCCAGCCGACGGAGGGCGCGCTGGGTTCCCGCGGATGGGGACCGCGGCGTCGCTCGCGGTCATCGCCAGCGCCTTTTGGCTCGGCGTGCTCCGCCACGTCGAGTTGCCCGGCCTGTTCATGGACGCGGTGAATCCCGACTATCTCGCGGCGCGAGTCCTCCACCCGGCGCTAAAGAACCCGGTCTGGGCCCTGCCGACCGCGTGGTTCCCGATCCTCGGGAACCTGTATCACGGCGTCCAGAACTTCTACGTCGACGTCCCCGTGCTTTGGCTGCTGGGGACGAACGTCATCGCGGTGAGGATCGCGCAAGCGCTGTTCGGCCTGGCGATCGTCTTGCTCACCTACTTCGTCCTGCTGCGGGCGACCGGGAATCGCATCGTCGCGGTGGCGGCTGCGGTGGCGCTTTCGACGGACGTTTCCTTCCTGGCCTCGTTCCGGACGCAGTTCTACATCGTGATGGGGGGCGAGGCCTGGTTGCTCGCGTCGCTCCTGCTCCTGCTCCCAGGCGGCGCGCCGGGCACGACCCCGAGGCGGCGCTTCGCGTCCGGTCTGCTCTTCGGACTCGCCGTGTATGGTTACTTCGTCTACCTCTTCTTCCTACCCGCCATGCTGGCGCTCTCGGCCGGATCGTCGGTGGGCGGGCGGTGGCGGGCCGTTCGGGCCTGGCTGGCCGGGGCCCTCGCCGGGTCGTTCCCCTACCTGGCGGGGTATGCCTCCATGGCCATCGCGCTGGGAGGCGTGCGTCCGGAGCTCACCTGGGTGTCCCGAGCGGTCGCCGCGCTCGCGCCCACGGCGTCGGCGGGCGGTTCGATGGGCGGGGTGCTCCTCTCCGCGCGCGACTCGATTCTCGCGCTCGACGGAGCAGGGAACGAGCTGATGATCTTCGGCGTGGCCCAGGTGCCGGCCATCGTTCACTGGAGGTTGATGGCGCTCGTGGTCCTGGTGCTGGCGGCCGCCGTCCTGGGATGGTGGCTGCGGGGCGGGGTCAAGGTGGCGGGGTGGATCCAGGCGTGGTCCATTTGCGCTCCCCTGTCCTATGTCCTTCTCGCCTCCCTCCTCGGCGCCAGGCTCTGGGTTCATCACTACTCGCTGCTCGTGCCGCTGGTGTACATCGCGGCCGGCATCGGCGCGGCCGCGATCTGGAGCGCGATTCGAGCGGGCCAGGACCGGGCTCCGCGGCGGTGGCAGTGGAGCGCCGCGGTGCTGGGGGCCGCGATCCTTCTCGCGAACATTTCCCAGCAGCAGGTGTTCTTCTCCAGGCTGGAGGAGACCGGCGGGGTGAAGAGGTTCTCGAGTGCCCTCACGAGGCTCTCCGAGGATGCCCTGGATGACCCGCGAGGCGCCGTGTACGTGTTCCCGGACTGGGGGTTCTTCATGCCGTTCGCGTTGCTCACGGGGAATCGGATCCCCTACGAGATCGGATGGGACCCTGCGACCGTGCGCAGGCTCAGGTCGGGAGGCCACGAGGTCAGGGTCGTCTACTGGGAGCCGTCGGACGCGCGCCTCTACGCGGAGGCGGGAGCCGACCCGGCGGGCGCGACGCGCGAGCCGACCACCGTGTATCGTCAGAGAGATGGAGCGGCCGCCTTCTTCATGACGTCCCTCCCGGCTCGTTGAGGGCGCGGCACCCGGTGATGGACCCGCCGAATTCGCGCGAGATCTCGCGCCCGCCAGTCGAAACGATCGGCATGGACCGGCGGGCGTCCGGGCGACGAGGCGGTCGCTCGGGCGGGAACGCGAGCGCGGGGCTGCATTCTTCGTCACTCCATCAGCCTTCTCGCCCACACCCGGATGGAGCGGCGGCTCCTCCCGAGGGTGGGCGCCACGGGATCGATGGACGTTGCCGGCCGACGCGCGTCTTCTCCCCCGCGTCCAACCCGGCGCGCGCCCGCCGTGGAGCGCGAGGGGCCCGGCGAACAGAGCGGGAAGGAAGTCTCTGGCCGTGATCGACCTCTGCCTCTGCACCCACGATCCCGAGCCAAGGCTCCTCGCGCGGGTGATCCGCGCGCTGGCGGCCCAGTCGGCCGGGGGCGGCGCGTTCCGCGTGCTCCTCCTCGACAGCGCGACGCGCGTGCCGCTCTCGTCCGCGCTCCTCGCGCCCCTCGGCGCGGCCGGGATCGAGGCGCGCCTGGTCCGCGAGCCGGCGCCAGGGCTCGTCCAGGCGCGCCTGCGCTGCATCGAGGAGACCGCCGCGCCGTGGCTCCTCTTCGTCGACGACGACACCGTCCTCGCGCCCGACTTCATCGCCGAGGGGATCGCCTTCGCGGCGGCGCGTCCCGACGTGGGGGCCTTCGGCGGCAAGCTCCTCCTCCCCGAGGAGGTCCGCGCGCCGGCCTGGGCCCGCCCGTTCTTCTCCTTCCTCGCGCTGCGCGACGACGGCGACGAGGTCATCGCCGGGAGCTCCGACGACTGGGGGCTCTGGGAGCCGCCTGGCGCCGGCCTGTTCGTCCGCCGAGAGGTGGCGGAGGAGTTCCGGCGGCGCTTCGGCGGCGATCCTCGGATCCGCGCGCTTGGCCGTCGGGGGAGGAGGGGGCTGTCGTCCGGGGAGGACGCGCTCCTCGTGCGCCAGGCGCGCCGACTCGACCTCGTCACCGCGTACGTCCCCGCCCTCGTCCTCCACCACCACCTGCGGCCGGGACGGTTCCGGCTCCGCTACCTGCTCCCCTTCATGGCGGCGCACGGGCGCAGCGTCGTGCAGACTGAACTCCTCACCAAGGGGCGCGTCGAGGTCCCCGCCTATTACCTGGGACCGATCCGCATCTACAAGACGATCCATGGCGAGTGGCGCCGCCGGCGTCGACAGTCGTGGCGGTTCTTCCTCGGCAAGATGGCCTTCCACCTCGGCGCGCGGCGCGCCTACCTCGAGCTCTCCCGGACTCCGCCCGCCGCCGACCGGTGATCGTCGCATGGTCGCGCGAGCGTCCGCCCGGGCGGGTGAGGAGGGCGTGCTATCGTCGACCACCGTGGCCCGCCCCGACCTCCGCGCGGTGCTCCGCCCGCCGGGGGAACTGCTCCGCTCCCGCCGCGCCGTCGCCGCGGCGGCGGCCGGCCTCGCCGCGGCGGCGGTCGTGGTCCGGCTCCTCGCCCGACCCGGGCGCCCGATGTGGTTCGACGAGTCGGTCACCGTCGCGCTGGCGCGCTACCCGGTCCGGGCGATCCTCGGCCAGCTCGTCGGCGCGGAGGTGAGCGGCGGCCCGTACACCCTCCTCCTCCACGCCCTGCTCCGGGTCACCGATCCGCTCGGGCTCGACGCCCTGGCCGTCGGGCGCGGCGCCTCCCTCGCCATCGGTACGGCCACCGTGCCGCTCCTCTTCCTCGCCGGGCGCCGGCTCGTCGGCGATCGCGCGGCGCTGCTCGCGGCGGGCCTGCTGGCCGTCGGCCGCTTCCACGTCTACTACTCGCTCGAGGCGCGCGGATACGCGCTGGCGGTCCTGCTGGTGGTCCTCTCGACCGGCGCGCTCCTCGCGCTCCTCGAGCGGCCCCGCGCCGCGCCGGCGCTCGCCTTCGGGGCCCTGGCCGCGCTCGCCACCTGGGCGCACCTCTTCGCCGCCTTCGTCCTCGCGGCGCAGGGGCTCGCGGCGCTCCGCCACCCCGGGATCCGCCGCGCGGCCCGCTGGCTCGGCGCCGGGCTCGCGCTCGGCGGCGCGGGCTCGGCGGTGGTCCTGGTGATCGCCGCGCGCGGCGACGCCGGCCAGGTGGGCTGGATCGCACCGCTGTCGTGGAAGCAGGTGGCGACGGTGTTCGTCAACCTGGTGGGCGGGGCCCGGCTCCTCCTCGTGCCGGCCGCCGCGGGGGCGATCGTCGCGGCCGCGGCCGCGCGCGAGGAGGGGGCGAGCGGCTTCGGCGCGACGCTGGCGCTCGCCTGGGCGCTCCTCCCCATCGCGCTCGCCGTCGCCGTCTCGGTGGCGAAGCCGCTCCTCGTCCCCCGCTACCTCCTGGTCGCCCTCCCGGGCTTCGCCCTCCTGGTGGCGGTCGGTGTGCAGGCGCTGCGCCGCCCCCGGCTCGTGGCCGCCGCCGCCCTCCTCGCCCTCGCCCTCTCCGGCCGGGAGGTGGCCCTGGACAGGTACGCCGATCCGCTCTGGCAGCCGATCGACCAGGTGGCGCGCCGGCTGCTCGCGGTGTCGCGCCCCGGGGACGCCCTGGTGGTGAGCCACCCCGGCCTCGCCGTGACGCTCGAGCGCGAGCTGGCGCGCCTCGGCCGCGCGCCCGGGCCGGAGCGGGTCGATCCGCCGCCCGGCGATCCGCTCGCGCTCCTCCCGGGGCCGCGGCGGACGATCGAGGAGCGGCTCGCCAGCCGGACCGGGGTCGTCTTCGTGCTGTTCGCCGAGGGGACCGACGCGGCGCGCGCCCGGGCGGCGTTCGCCGCGGGAGCGCGCGTCGCCGACGACGAGGAACTGCGCGGCGTCCGGCTCCTCCGCCTCGAGCGGCCGGCCCCCGCACCGGCGGGCCCGGCCGTGGCACCATGACCGCCGCGTGAGCCCACCGACCCCCCCCGCCCCCGCGGTCGCCGCCCCCCGCGCCGCCACCGATCGCCTCCCCCGCTCCATCGCCTTCCTCGCCTGGAACGAGGCGGCGGAGCGCTTCTCCTACTACGGGATGACCTCGATCCTGGCGCTCCACCTGGTGCGCCACCTCCGGCTCCCGGAGCACGCGGCGGTCGCCTGGTACCAGCTCTTCACCGCCGCCGTCTACCTCCTGCCGATCGCCGGCGCCTGGATCGCCGACCGGGCCTGGGGGCGCTACCGGACCATCCTCTGGCTCTCCCTCGGCTACGTCGTCGGCCACGCGGTCCTCGCGGTCACCGACGGCGGCTGGGGGCTGGCGGCGGGGCTGGCGCTCATCGCCGTCGGCGCCGGCGGCATCAAGCCCTGCGCCTCGGCCTTCGCCGGCGATCAGATCGACCCGGGCGCCCCGCGCCTCCTCGCCCGCGTCTACGACCTCTACTACTGGATGATCAACCTCGGCTCGACCGCCTCCACGCTCCTCATCCCCTGGCTCTACGAGCGGTGGGGAGGGCCGGTGGCCTTCGGCGCGCCGGCGGTGGCGATGGCCCTCGCGCTCGCCGTCTTCCTCGCCGGCCGCCGCCGCTACGTCCGCCTCCCGCCCGCCGGGGCGACCGGCCACGGCCTCCTCCGCGTGCTCGCCTCGGCGCTCCGCCGCCGCGCCGCGCGCCGCCCGGCGCGCGGCTGGCTCGACGGCGCCCGGCTCGACCACGGCGAGGAGGCGGTGGCCGCCGTCGCCGCCCTCGGCCGGATCGCCGAGGCCTTCGCGGCGGTCGCCGCCTTCTGGGCGCTCTTCTTCCAGTA
>JAJXSQ010000374.1 GCA_021784495.1 Myxococcales bacterium
CGGCACCGGCCTCGGCCTGGCGACCGTCCAGCGGGTGGTCGACGCCCACGGCGGGGCCGTGGCCGCCGCCTCGGTCCCGGGGGAGGGGGCCCGCTTCACCGTCCGGCTCCCCCCGCCGCCCGACGGGGCGCCGGCCGCGGAGGGCGCCCGGCCGCCCGCGCCGGGGCTAGGATGACCGGCGCATGGCCCTGATCCTGGTGGTGGACGACGAGCCGTCGATGCGCGAGTTCCTCGAGATCCTCCTCGCCAAGGAGGGGCACGAGGTGGCCACCGCCGCCGACCTGCGGGGCGCGGTGGCGCGTGCCGGCCAGGGGCCGCTCGACCTGGTGATCACCGACCTCCGGCTCGGGCGCGACTCGGGGCTCGACGTGCTCCGGCAGGTGAAGGCCGCCTCCCCGGCGACCGAGGTGGTGGTGGTGACCGCCTTCGCCACCACCGAGAACGCGATCCAGGCGATGAAGCTCGGCGCCCACGACTACCTGACCAAGCCGTTCAAGGTCGACGAGCTGCTCCTGGTGGTCGGGAAGGCGCTCGAGCACCGGGCCCTGGTCGCGGAGAACCGGGTCCTCCGCCACCGCGCCGGGGGGCGCGACGCGGCCGGGGAGGAGATCCTGGGGGACGACCCGGCGATCGCCGAGGTCCGGGCGCTGGTGGAGCGGGTCGCCCGGGGGCGGACGACGGTGCTGGTCACCGGCGAGAGCGGCACCGGCAAGGAGGTGGCGGCGCGCGCCATCCACGACGGCGGGCGGCGCTCGCAGCCCTTCGTGGCCATCAACTGCGGCGCCATCCCCGAGGGGCTGATCGAGAGCGAGCTCTTCGGCCACGAGCGCGGCAGCTTCACCGGGGCGAGCGAGGCGAAGCCGGGGCTCTTCGAGGTGGCCGGGGCCGGGACGCTCTTCCTCGACGAGGTGGGGGAGCTGCCGCCGCCGGTCCAGGTGAAGCTCCTGCGCGCCCTCCAGGAGCGGAAGCTCCGGCGCGTCGGCGGGAGCGCCGACCTCCCCTTCGAGGCCCGGGTGATCGCCGCGACCAACCGCGACCTCGAGGCCGAGGTGAAGGCCGGCCGGTTCCGCGAGGATCTCTTCTACCGGCTCGACGTGATCCGGATCCGGATGCCCCCGCTCCGGGAGCGGCGCGGCGACCTCCCGCGCTTCCTCGACCACTTCCTCGCGCGCTTCGCCGTCGAGGCCGGGCGGCCGCGGCCGCGCGTCTCGCCCGAGGCGGCGGCGCTCCTCGCCGCCTGGGGCTGGCCCGGCAACCTGCGCGAGCTGGCCAACGTGGTGGAGCGGGCGGTGACCCTCTGCCCGGGCGACGAGATCGGCCCGGGGCTGCTGCCCCCGGCCCTGCGCGGCGCGCCCCCCGCGGCCGCGGCGGCGGCGCTCGCCGAGGTCCCGCCCGAGGGGCTCGACCTGCAGGCCCACCTCGACGCCCTCGAGCGGCGCGCGCTCGAGCAGGCGCTCGCCCGCACCGGCGGGGTGCGGACCGAGGCGGCGCGCCTGCTCGGCCTCACCTTCCGCTCGCTCCGGTACCGGCTCGCCAAGTTCGGGATCGGCGACCGCTGACCCGGCGTCAGTTGTCGCAGTCGGCCGGATTGACGTGGCGGCAGTCGTGGAGCTGCCGCGGCACCTCGATCAGGTAGACCGGCTCGGAGAGCTCGGTGCGGCTGCCGGCCGACCGGCTGGTCGGCGCCGCGCCCGGGGTCATCTGGAGCGTCGAGTAGGAGGCCGTCCCGCTGGGGCCGATCGCGACGCGGACCGAGGAGGTGCTCGGCGGCGCGAAGGAGGAGGTGGCCGCGGCCCGGCTCACGACCCCCGCGACGGCGTAGCCGCAGGTGGCGTTGGGGGTCCCGGCGACGTAGTCGGCCACGTAGGAGTAGGTGACCGGGGTGCCGACCGAGCCGGTGCAGGGGTCGGTCCCGCCCGAGGAGCCGATCGGCAGGAAGCCGCTCCAGGTGGTGCAGCCGAGGACGATGGTGGCGGCGGCGCCGGTCTTCTCGTCGTACCAGGGGGGCGGCGGGGTGCAGGAGGCGAGCGGGCAGACCCGGCCGTACTCGTAGAACCAGCCCGGATCCTGGGCCGTCGCCGAGCAGGGGGTCGTCCCCCCGGTGCAGGTGGTCGTGGTGACCGGGTTGGTCGTCCCGGTGTAGGTGACGGCGGCGCCGGTGGTGTCGATGAGCGCGCAGCTCGTCCCGGAGATCCCGCTGCAGCCGACGTAGGGGACGTCGGTGAAGCGGCTCTGGTCGAAGGCGGCCGCGCCGGCGGCGGTGTTGAAGGTCCGGTTGGCGCCGTAGGACCAGAAGCCGTAGAAGCGGCTCCGGGTCAGGGTCTGCGCCGGGTTGGGCACCGAGAGGTTCCGGGGGCCGAGCGGGGCGATCGGCGTGCAGGTGGCGAGCGCGTCGCAGGTGAGCGAGCCGCCCCAGGTGCAGGTGCCGTCGGCGGCGCAGCCGGCCGCCGTCCCCGCCGCGGCGCCGCAGTTGACCAGGACGGTGTCCTGGGCGAGGGGCGTCGCGCCGGTCTGGCTGTAGGTCACCGCGCCGCCGGAGGCGCAGAGCGTGCCGGTGCCGGGCGGGCGGGTCAGGTTCCCGGCGGTGTCGCAGGCGAAGGTGCCGTCGGCGCTGCAGGCGCCGTAGTTCTCGGCGGCGACGGCGCTCACGCTGCAGCCGGCCTGGCAGCAGCCGAGCAGGTCGTCGGCGGTGCAGGTCGGGCCGGTGGTCATGAGGTTCTCCCGGTCGCCGCTGCCCAGGTAGGTCCGCAGCGTCCGGGTGGTCCCCTCGTAGGTGTTGGAGGTCATGTAGAAGAAGGGGCTGCGGCCGGCGATGTTCTGGGCGTTGCTGGCCGACCGCTGCTCCTCGAAGGCGCGGCCGACGAACCAGTTGCCGACCAGCCCGTTCGAGCCGACGACGCCCGGATCGTGGAGGCGCGCCAGGAAGACGTCGCCCCCCAGGTCGCCCCAGGTGGCGGTGTCGAAGAAGCCGTCGGCGTCGAAGGTGGCGGCCGAGGGATCGCCGATGTCGAGCAT
>JAJXSQ010000375.1 GCA_021784495.1 Myxococcales bacterium
GGCACCGTCTGCCCCGCCGGCGACGTCTGCTCCGCCGGCGCCTGCGCCCTCTCCTGCCAGACCGGCCTCACCGACTGCGCCGGCTCCTGCTCGAACCTCTCCTCCGACCTCGCCAACTGCGGCGCCTGCGGCACCGTCTGCCCCGCCGGCGACGTCTGCTCCGCCGGCGCCTGCGCCCTCTCCTGCCAGGCCGGCCTCACCGACTGCGGCGGCACCTGCGCCGACCTCGCCTCCGATCAGCTCGACTGCGGTGCGTGCGGTCACGTCTGCCCGACCGGATCCGGCTGCTCCGGAGGCGCCTGCACCACCACGAGCGCCCCGGCGCTCGGGCTCGTCGCCGGGATCCCGTCCGGGCTCGGCAACATCGACGGCACCGGCGCGGGCGCGCGCTTCATGCGCCCGGGCGGCGTGGCCGAGGACGGGGCGGGCAACGTCTACGTGGCCGACACCTACGACTCGACCATCCGCAAGATCACGCCGACCGGCGTCGTGACGACGCTCGCCGGCTCGCCCGGCCAGCAGGGGAGCGCCGACGGCACCGGCGCGGCGGCGCGGTTCAACTGGCCCGCCGGCGTCGCGATCGACTCCGCGGGGAACCTCTACGTCGCCGACACCCGGAGCGACACCATCCGGAAGGTCACCGCCGCCGGCGTCGTCACCACCGTCGCCGGATCACCGGGCGTCGCCGGCAGCGCCAACGGCACCGGCGCCGCCGCCAGCTTCGACCTCCCCGGCGGCGTCGCCGTCGACGCGGCCGGCAACCTCTACGTCGCCGACACCGGCAACTCGACGATCCGGAAGATCACCCCCGCGGGGTTGGTCTCGACCCTCGCCGGGACGGCCGGCGTCACCGGCGCCGCCGACGGCACCGGCGCCGCCGCCAGCTTCGACCTCCCCGGCGGCGTCACCGTCGACTCCTCCGGCACCCTCTACGTCGCCGACACCGCCAACTCCACCATCCGCATGGTCACCTCCACCGGGGTGGTGACGACCATCGCCGGGACGGCCGGCGTCACCGGCGCCGCCGACGGCACCGGCGCCGCCGCCCGCTTCGACCTCCCCGGCGGCGTCGCCGTCGACTCCTCCGGCACCCTCTACGTCGCCGACACCGCCAACTCCACCATCCGCGCGATCTCCGGCGGCGCCGTCACCACCATCGCCGGCGCGGCGCAGCTGGTGGGCAGCGCGGACGGGGCGGCGACGGCCGCCCGCTTCGACCTGCCGGGCGGCCTCGCCGTCGGCGCCGGCGGCGTCGCGGTGGCCGACACCAGCAACTCGACCGTCCGCCTCCTCGCCGGCGGCCAGGTCACGACGCTCGCCGGCTCTGCCGGGGAGACGGGGAGCACCGACGGCGCGTCCTGGACGGCGCGGTTCGACGATCCGACCGGGATCGGCGTGAGCGCCGCCGGGGTGGTCTACGTCGCCGACACCGTCAACTCGACCATCCGCGCCGTCGCGCCGGACGGCGTCGTGTCGACCCTCGCCGGCTCGCCGGGCCTCGTCGGGAGCGCCGACGGCGCCGGGGCCGCCGCCCGCTTCGACGATCCGTACGGGGTCGCGGTCGACGCCGCCGGGACCATCTACGTCGCCGACACCTTCAACGACACCATCCGCGCCATCACGCCGGCCGGCGCGGTCACCACCTTCGCCGGGTCGCCGGGGCTCGCCGGGAGCACCGACGCCACCGGCTCCGCCGCCCGCTTCGACCACCCCTACGGGATCGCCGTCGACGCGGCCGGCAACCTCTACGTCGCCGACACCGGCAACTCGACGATCCGGAAGATCACGCCCGCCGGCGCGGTCACCACCCTCGCCGGCTCGCCGGGCCTCGTCGGGAGCGCCGACGGCACCGGCGCGGCCGCCCGCTTCGACGATCCGTACGGGGTCGCGGTCGACGCCGCCGGCACGGTGTACGTCTCCGACACCTTCAACGACACCCTCCGGGCCATCACGCCCGCCGGCGCGGTCACCACGCTCGCCGGCGCGGCCGGCGTCCCCGGCAGCGCCGACGGCACCGGCGCGGCCGCCCGCTTCGACCAGCCGTACGGGATCACCGTCGACGCCGCCGGCTCGGTCTACGTCGCCGACACCGGCAACTCCACCGTCCGGCGGGTCACGCCGGCGGGGGTGGTGACCACGGTGATCGGGGCGCCGGGGGTCGCGGGGACGGTCCCGGGGCCGCTCCCGGCGAGCCTCTTCTTCCCGCTCTCGGTGGCCTACGATCCGGTGAGCGGGCTGCTCCTCGTCACCGTGCCGGACGCCCTGCTCGCGGCCTGGTTCTGACCCGGCCTCACCCGCGGGGCGGGAGGGCCACCGCCCCGAGGATCCGGTCCCGGCCGACCAGCTCGGCCGTCGACCGCGCCGCCTCGATGGCGCTGCCGTAGCGCAGGACGAGCAGCACCGCCTGGGCCTCGTTCACCAGCGGCAGCCCCTGCAGGCTGGTGGTGATGGGGTCGACGAGCAGCACCACCCGCTTGCCGGCGTTGACGCGCGCCCCCAGGGTCTGGGCCTGGCGGATCCCGTCGCCGGGCGGCAGGCCGCCGACGTCGATGATCTCCACCTGCCTGGCGGCCTCGTGGTAGTGGGCGATCTCGGCGAGCGCCCCCATGAGATCGCGCGCCGAGGCCGACGGCTCGGTGGGCAGGACCGCCAGCGTGGTCCAGGGGCGCTTCAGCAGCGAGATCCAGAGCATCTGGAGGTCGCGGCCCGCGGCCAGCGCCGCCGGGGTGGGGGCGATCGTCTCGACGTTCATCGGTCCTCCGTCCGCTCTCGCGGCGTGCGGATCCACTCGCCGCGCGCCGCTCCGCTCCCGCGGAGCCGCAGCGCGACCTTCCACAGCAGGTAGATCGGGGCGTGGAGCAGGGCCACGACGCCGCGCAGCCCCAGCCCGGAGAGCCAGAGCCCCCGCGCGACGTAGGCGGCGAGCGCGGCGAGCGCCAGCGACCAGGCGACCGCGGCGGCCCACCCCCCGCCCGCGCCGGCGACCGCCCAGGCCGCGGCCGCGCCCAGCGCGG
>JAJXSQ010000376.1 GCA_021784495.1 Myxococcales bacterium
CGATCTGGCGGCGGCGGCCGCGGCGACGGTGGCGCCGGTCGTCACCACGTCGTCCACCAGCACCACCTCCAGCCCGGCGACCGCCGGCGTGGCGAGGAACGCGCCGGCGACGTTCCGCTCCCGCGCCGCGCGCCCGCGCCCGACCTGCGGCGGCGTCTCCCGGATCCGCCGCAGCGCGCCGCGCAGGCGCCGCAGCCCGGCCGCCCGCGCCAGGTGGCCGGCGACCAGCGCCGCCTGGTCGTAGCCGCGGGCGATGCGCCGGCGGCGCGCGAGGGGGATCGGGACGATCACCGCCGCGGGGGGGAGCGGGCAACGACCGGCCAGCCAGCGGCCGAGGGGCCGCGCCGCGGCCGGCCGGCCGCCGTACTTGAGGGCGTGGATCGCCTCGGCGAGCGGCCCGCCGAAGAGCCCGCCGGCGCGGAGCTCCGCGAAGGGGGGCGGGCGGGCGAGGCAGCCGCCGCAGGGATCGAGCGGGCCCGGCTCGCCGCAGCGGGCGCAGCCCGGCCCCAGCGGCTCGAGGGCCTCGGCGCACACCGGGCAGAAGGGCGGGCCCCCCGTCGCCGCGCCGCACGCGGGGCAGCGGGGCGGGTAGACGAGGTCGAGGAGCTCCGCCAGGACCGACCGGATCACGGGGGGTCGCGGAGCAGCCGCCGTGCCAGGCGCGGCCGGCCCTCCCCCCGGGGAGCGCCCGGCCCGGCGCTAGCGGACGATCAGCCCGAGCCCCTTCATCTCCCGCGGCTGCGGCAGCCCCATGACCTGGAGCGCCGTGGGGGCGACGTCGGCGAGGACCCCCTTCGCGCGGAGCCGCGCCCCGCGGAAGTCCGGGTCGGCGAGGAGGAAGGGGACCGGGTTCAGGGTGTGGGCGGTGTGCGGCTGGCCGGTGACCGGGTCGACCATCAGCTCGCAGTTGCCGTGGTCGGCGGTGACCAGCATCGCCATCCCGGCCGCGCGGGCGCCGGCCCAGAGCCGCCCGACGCACTCGTCGACCACCCGCACCGCGGCGATGGCGGCGTCGAGCTTCCCGGTGTGCCCGACCATGTCGGGGTTGGCGAAGTTCACCAGGACGAAGCCGTGGCGCCGGGTGGCGAGCGCGGCGAGCAGCCGATCGGTCACCTCGCGCGCGCTCATCTCCGGCCGCTGGTCGTAGGTCTTCACGTCGCGGGGGCTCGGGACCAGGATCCGGTCCTCCCCGGGGAAGACCGTCTCCCGCCCGCCGTTGAAGAAGAAGGTGACGTGGGCGTACTTCTCGGTCTCGGCGCAGCGGAGCTGCGGGATCCCGGCGTCGCTCACGATCTCCGGGAAGATCCGGTCGAGCGACTGCGGCTCGAAGGCGACCGGGTGGGGGAAGGTCTCGTCGTACCGGGTCAGGCAGACGTAGGCGGCGAGCGCCGGGGGCGCGCCGCGCCCGAAGCCGGTGAAGGCCGGGTCGGCGAGCGCCCGGGTGATCTCCCGCGCCCGGTCGGACCGGAAGTTGAAGAAGAGGACGGCGTCGCCGTCGCGCACCGACCCCACCGGCCGGTCGTCGGCGTCGACGACCACGGTCGGCGCGACGAACTCGTCCGACTCGGCGCGCGCGTAGGCCGCCTCGACCGCCGCCGTGCCGCTCGCCGCGCGCTGCCCCTCGCCGCGCACCATCGCCGCGTAGGCCCGCTCGATCCGGTCCCAGCGCTGGTCCCGGTCCATCGCGAAGTACCGCCCGTGGACGGTCGCCACCCGGCCGCGGCCGAGCTCGGCGAGCCGCCGCTCGAGGCCGCGCATGAACTCCAGGCCGGAGCGCGGGGGGGTGTCCCGGCCGTCCATGAAGGCGTGGACCAGGACCCGCGCCACCCCCTCCCGCCGGGCGAGCTCCACGCAGGCGAGGAGGTGGTCGAGGTGGCTGTGGACCCCGCCGTCGGAGACCAGCCCCAGGAGGTGGAGCGCCCCGCCGCTCGCCCGGGCGCGCCGGCAGGCGAGCAGGAGCGCGTCGTTCGAGTAGAAGGAGCCGTCCTCGATCGCCCGGTTGATGCGGACCAGGTCCTGGTAGACGATCCGCCCGGCGCCGAGGTTGGTGTGGCCCACCTCGGAGTTGCCCATCTGCCCCTCCGGGAGGCCGACCGAGAGGCCGCTCGTCTCGATCGCCGTCGCCGGGAACTCCCGCGCCAGCGCGTCCATGTTCGGGGTGCCGGCGAGGGCGATGGCGTTCGCCTCGCGCTCGGCGCGGATCCCCCAGCCGTCGAGGACGGCGAGGAGGACGGGCTTCGTCTTGGGCACGGGGACCTCGGGCTCGGGGAGCGACGGCGCGGCGCGAAGAGCGCGGATCATAGGGCGCCGCCGGCCCCGCCTCAAGGCGACCCCACCTGGGATGCGACCGCGTCGCGCAGCGGCGGCGGGCGCTCGCTATGCTCCGCGGGGGCGGCGGCCGCCGCGACGCGCGGCGCGACGCGCCCGACCGCGGAGGTCACATGAAGATCGTCAGGAGCTCCGAGCTCGAGTGGAAGGAGGCGATCGCCCGCGGCGAGTTCCAGCAGCGCCGGAAGGGGCTCGGCGGCGGTCGGCTCGGCGCCGGCCTCTGGGAGCTCCCCCCCGGCAAGCGCTCCTTCCCCCTCCACGGCCACCTGGTCACCGAGGAGGCGCTCTTCGTCCTCTCCGGCCGGGGCCAGGTCCGGACGCCCTCCGGCCTCTCCCCCATCGGCCCGGGCGACTTCGTCTCCTTCCCCCCCGGCGGGCCGGCCCACCAGCTGGTGAACGACGGGACCGAGCCGCTCGTCTACCTCGGCCTCTCGGCGTCGCAGGGCGGCGCCGACGTGGTGGAGTACCCGGACTCGGGCAAGGTGGCCAGCTCCGTCGGCACCTGGCCGGACGTCCGGCGCTTCGTCTTCCGCAAGGACAGCCAGGTCGACTACTTCGACGGCGAGCCGGGCGCCTGAGCGGGGCGCGCCGCCCTCGACGCCGCGGCCGGCGCGTGCTCCACTCGCCGCCGTGGCGCGCCGCCCCCTCCTCCTCGCCGCCTTCCCGCCGGAGCTGGCGGGGC
>JAJXSQ010000023.1 GCA_021784495.1 Myxococcales bacterium
GGGAGCGGCGCCGCTCCCGCCGCCGCGGGGCCGGCGGCCGGCTCCGGCTCGGGCGGCGGCAGCTCGAGCTCCTCCTCCTCGCCGCTCCCGGCCGGCGCCTCGTCGGAGAGGGAGAGGAGGAGGGTCGGCTCCTCGACGGGTGCGGGCGGCGGAGGCGCGCCGGCGGCCCCGCCCGCGCGCGCCCCGGAGGTCGCAACCCCGGAGGTCGCGACCCCGGCGGCGGCGCGGGTCGCCTCCTCGAGCCGGGCGCGGAGGGCGGCGTCGGCCGGCTGCAGGGCCACCGCGCGCGTCAGCACCGGCAGCGCCTCGCGGTACAGCCCGCGGCCGGCGAGGGCGTCGGCCACCAGGTTGTAGGCGTACGGGTTGCCCGGATCGAGGCCGATGGCGATGTCGAACTGGTCCTGCGCGCCGCCCGGGTCGCCGCTCGCCAGGAGCGCGCGGCCCCAGGCGATCCGCCCCTGGACGGAGGTCGGGTGGTGCTCGAGCCCCTGCCGGCAGACGGCGACGGCCCGCGCCGCGTCGCCGCGCTCCAGGAGCGCGCGCGCCAGCTCCACGAAGACCCGCGAGCGCGGGTCGGCGGCGAGGATCTGCTCGTACTTCTCGACGGGGGAGGAGGGCACGGTCGCGCGGCGAGGCTACCACGCGCGCGGGGATCGGACGCGGCGTGCGGTCACCCGCGGGCGCGGTCGCGCGGCGCGAGCGCGCCCAGGACCGCCTCGAGCTCCTCCCAGGTGGTCGACCGGCCGAGGCTGAAGCGAACCGCCCCCATCCCCTCGCCCGGCGGCACCCCCATCGCGGCGAGCACCGGCGAGAGCTCGACCGAGCCGGCGTGGCAGGCCGAGCCGGTCGAGGCCGCGACCCCGGGGAGGCTCGCCAGGACGTCGGCGCCGGCCCGCCCGACGAAGTTGACGCTGGCGGTGTTCGGGAGGCGCTCGGCGCCGCGGCCGTTCACGGTGACGCCCTCGCCGAGCAGCTCCCCCAGCCGCGCCTCGAAGCGATCGCGGAGGTCCCGGATCCCCGGCGCCCCGATCCAGGGCGCCGCGGCCGCGCAGGCCGCGCCCAGCCCGACGTCGAGGAGGACGCTCTCCGTGCCCGCGCGCCGGCCCTGCTCGTGACCGGCGCCGTGCACCAGCGGCTCGAGCCGCGTCCCGCGACGGACGTAGAGCGCGCCGACCCCCTTGGGCGCGTGGAGCTTGTGGCCAGCGAGGGAGAGGAGATCCACGCCGAGCGCGTCGACCCGGGTCGCGATCTTGCCGACGCTCTGCGCGGCGTCGGTGTGCACCAGCGCGCCCGCGGCCCGGGCGATCTCCGCGATCTCGGCGATGGGCTGGATCGTACCCACCTCGTTGTTCGCGTGCATGACGCTGACCAGGATGGTCCGGGGGGTCATCGCCGCGCGCACGTCGTCCGGGTCCACGCGCCCGCGCCGGTCGACCGGGACGACCGTCACCCGGGCGCCGAGGGTCTCGAGGAACCGGAGCGGCTGGAGGACCGCCGGGTGCTCGACGGCGGAGGTGACGACGTGCTCGCCGCGGTGCCGGTGGGCGAAGAAGACGCCCTTCAGGGCGTGGTTGTTCGCCTCGCTCCCGCCGCTGGTGAAGACGATCTCGTCGTCGGCGCAGCCGAGGAGCGCGGCCACCTGGGCGCGCGCCCGCTCCACCGCGCCCTTGGCGGGGGCGCCGGCCCAGTGGGGGCTCGAGGGGTTGCCGAAGTGCTCGCCGAGGAAGGGGCGGAGCGCCTCGACGACCTCGGGCGCGAGCGGCGTGCTGGCGTTGAAGTCGAGGTAGATGCGCCGCTCGGTCATGGGGGGCCCCGGCCGATCACGCCCGCTCGACGCGGGTGTCGAGCGGCACCGCGCTGGCGATCGTGAAGGCGAACGGGCACCCCTCGCGCGCCGCCTGCGCCCAGCGCGCGAGCCGCGCGTCGTCCACCGGGGCGTCCACCGTCACCCGGACCGAGACCCGCTCCACCAGCGGCCGATCGCCGATCCCGAGGGAGCGGGCGCCGTCCACGGCGTTCTCGGCGACCGTCCGCACCGCGCCGAGCTCCACCCCCTCCATCGACGCGATCATGACCAGCGTCGCCGTGTAGCAGGCGGCCAGGCCGAAGAGCATGTACTGCAGCGGATCGGGGGCGAGCCCGGCGCCGCCGAAGGGCACGGCCATGTCGGCCTGGAGCGACGTGGCGCGGTCTCCGTGCGCGACGGTCGCGGTGAACTGGGGCGATCCCTCGCGCGGGTTCCAGACCCCCTCGACGCGCTTCCGCAGCCGCGCCGCGCCCGGATCGGCCCGGGTGCGCTCGACCAGCGCCCCGATGGCGGCGAGGTCCACGTTGTTCCGCCTCATGCGACCTCCTCGACGGCGGCGAGGCGCCGGCGCGGCGCCGCCGGGATCCCGCCGGCCGGGTAGTACCGGCAGGCCTCGCGGTTGCAGAGCTTGTTCCGCTCCGTGAACGGGCACTCGATTCGCCCGCTCGCCGGCGCGAGCGCGACCCCGAGCGCCGACGCGAAGTAGGCGGTCGCGACCTCGAGCACCCCGTAGACGCTGCGCTTGCAGCAGCGGTTCCCCGTGCCGCTCGCGATCTGGAGCATCGCCTGCCCGGTGAGCGCGTGCGCGAGCGCCCGGCCCGGGGCGTGCTCGGCCTTGACGGTGTTCCCGCGGATCGCGCTCACCGCGATGCCGCAGGCGATCGCGGCGGCGTCGGCGCCGAAGCCGGCGCAGAACCCCCCGGGGATGGAGTCGCCCCGCTCGATCGCCGCCGCGAGCGGCCCGGCCGCCTCCGCGCCCGTCGCGTTCCGCCACGCGGTCACCAGGACCGCGGCGACGAGCGGGTGGTGGGCCTGGCCGGCGACCGGGAAGGCCGGGTGCGCCAGGATCTCCTGCGCCAGGTCGAGCGGGCTGGTCGACGTCGCCCGGGCGCAGCAGCTGCGGATGACGTCCGCGTAGGGGAGCGCGGCGCAGGTCGGGCAGAAGCGCGCCTCGGACGGCGCGCCGCAGGAGGCACAGTCGGACATCGTGGGTCGGCTCCTCGGTGTCGGAGGGAGAGGGACATGCGTCGCGCCGGCGCGCCGCGCAGTACTCAAGGAACTTATTGAATACCGTCGCGGGCTGTCAACCCCGGCCCGGGCCGGGCCGGCGGGCCCCCGGCGCGGGGGCCGTCACCGGGTGGGCGTCGGGACGACCCGGAGCCCCTGGGCGGCCCAGTCGAGGACCCCGTCCTCGAGCCGGAGCGCGCGGAACCCCTTCCTGCGGAGGAGCGCCACCGCCTCGACCGCGAGCACGCAGTAGGGACCCCGGCAGTAGGCCACGATCTCGGTCCTCTTCGGCAGGTCGGCGAGCTGGCGCACGAGCTCCGGCAGCGGCAGCGAGATGGCGCCGGGGATGTGCCCCGCCGCGTACTCCTCCGGGGGCCGGACGTCGAGCAGCGTCACCGCCCCCTCGCGCACGCGGCGGCGCAGCGCCGCCTCGTCGATCTCCTCGAGCTGATCGCGCTCGGCGAGGAACCCCCGCTTGATGCGCTCCACCTCGGCGAGCCGCGCCTCGGCGACCGACCGGAGGGCGAGGAAGAGCTCGGATACCTTGGGGTCGGCCAGCCGGTAGGTGACGAAGAGCCCCTCCCTCGTCGCCTCGGCGAGCCCCGCCGCGCGGAGGACCTGCAGGTGCTGCGAGGTGTTGGCGAGGCTCATGTCCGAGAGGCGCGCGAGGGCCTCGACCGTCCGCGGGCCCTGCGCCAGCAGCTCCACGAGCTCGATCCGGTGCGGGCTGGCGAGCGCCTTGGAGACGCGCGCGAACTGCTGGTAGATGGCGTCCTTGAAGCGGCGCCCCGGCGTCGGTCCTGGCACGCGCGCCCTCCCTCGATCGGCTGGTCGCCTGAGTAGGGGAAACGCCCGGCGCGGTCAAGCCGGCGGGGGGGACGGGACGCGGCAGAAGGCGCGTGGCCTTCTGCCGCTCCGTCGGCCGACCTGGCCCGGTGGAATTCAGAACGGGATGTCGTCCCCCGGCCCGGGGCCGCCCTGGGCCGGTCCGCCCGGTCCGCCGTGCCCACCCCCGTGGCCCGACTCGTCGTCGAAGCCGGGGGGCGGGCCGCCCATGTCGTCCGGCGGGCCGCCCTGGCCGCCGCCGCTCCCGCCGCCGCGGCCGCCGCGCGCGCCGCCCGCCCCGCCGGCGCCGCCGCCGAGGAACCGGACCGTGTCGGCGACCACCTTCACCCGGTAGCGCTTCTGGCCGGAGGCCTTGTCGTCCCAGGAGTCGGTCTTGAGCCGCCCCTCCACGTAGACCTGCCGCCCCTTCGAGAGGTACTCGGCGCTCTGCTCCGCCTGCTTCCCCCAGACCTCGACGTCGTGCCACTCGGTCTCCTCCTTGCGCTGGCCCGACTGCTTGTCGGTCCAGGAGCGGGAGGTGGCGATGCGGAGGTTGGCGACCGCCTGGCCGCCGGCGGTGTAGCGGACCTCCGGATCCTTGCCGAGGTTGCCGACGAGGATGACCTTGTTCACCATGTGTAAACTCCTTCGCGTGCGTGGCCGGCGAGGACCGCCGGCGTCGTTCCAGCGAGGGAGGACCCTAGCAGCGGGGCCTGACAGGCCTGCCGGGAGGGCGCGCCGCCGCCACGCCGGATCGGCCGGGCCGGACGCAAGGGACCGCCCCCGCTGCGGAAACGGACGAAGGTGGAGCTGGGCGGGTGGCGCGCCCCTCGTCCGAGCGCAGCGTCACGGCCCGGGAGAGGGCCAGCGGCGTGTGGGCGGCGCGGCCTCGACGTCCGCGCTGGCCGGCTCGGCGTGGACGACGACGTCGATCCTCGCGATCGCCAGCCGGACGGCGTCCTCGGCGGTGTGGGCGATCTCGTGCGCCCGGTCGATGGTCAGCCCGCGCTCCACCTCCAGGACGACGTCCGCGAAGGTGGCGGGGCCCGACCGCCGGACGCGGACCTGCGAGACCTTCACGACGTTCCGGACCGCGGCGGCGTGGGTCACCCGCTCCAGGAGGCCGTCGGGCGCGGCGTCGAGGAGGTCGTCCACTGCCTTGCGTCCCAGGCGGAGGCTCACCAGCACGGTGATGGCGGCGACGCCGAGCGCCGCGACGGCGTCGGCGCGGATCAGCCAGGGCAAGGAGAGCCGCTCGGCGAGCCAAACGCCGGCGAGACCGACGATCACGACCGACGAGGACCAGACGTCGGTCGAGAAGTGGAGCCCGTCCGCCTCGAGCGCCTGGCTCCGATGCTTGCGGGCCGCGCGCAGGAGCGCCCGCGACCGCGATACGTCGACGACGATCGAGAGGACCATCACACCGAAGGACCAGGCGGTGACCTTCACGGGGCCTTGGCCGAATGCGAGGCGCTTCGTCGCCTCGTAGGCGATCCAGACGCAGGTTCCGAGCAGGAGCCCCGTCTCGAAGAGCGCCGAGAAGTTCTCGATCTTTCCATGCCCGTAGGGGTGGTTTCGGTCGGCGGGCCGGGCCGAAGCCCGGACGGCCCAGAACGTCACGGCCGCGGCGACGAGGTCGAGGCCGGAGTGGGCCGCCTCGGAGAGGATGCCGATCGAACCGGTCGCGAGCCCGACCGTGATCTTGGTCGCGGTGAGGACCAGGGCCGCGGCGACCGAGCTTCCGGCCACCCAGCTCTTCTCGGCGTCCGCGTCCGCGCCCCGGCTATCTGCGCTTCGCATCGCTCCTCGCGGCGACGCGGTCTTCCTCCAGGTAGACGGCCTGGGCGAGGCGCCGCCCGAGGTGGACATCGGACCGGCCGATGCGGACCGTCACGGGACCGTCGAAGGGCGCCACGCCGCCGAGCACGAGGCGCGCGCCCGGGGCGATGCCCAGGCGGTGCAGGTACTCGATCTCCGCGCTGTCCTCGGCCAGGATCCGCGACACGACTCCGGCCGAGCCGGTCGGGAGCGAGGGCAAGGGCGCGTCGCCGAGCTTGGGCCAGGTCGCGTTTCGGCCCGGGATGGGGCGCCCGTGTGGATCGACGGTAGGGTGACCGAGGAGCGCGTCCAGCTTCTCCTCGAAGAGCTCGTCCACCGCGGGCTGGAGGACCAGGGCGCGGGCGTGGATCTCGTCGAGGTCGAAGCCGATGGTCCGGTGCAGGAAGACCTCGAGCAGCCGATGCCGGCGGACGATTCGCAGCGCGCGGTGGAGCCCGTTCGTCGTGAGCGCCGCGCCACGGTAGGGCTCGAGCTCCACGAACCCCTCCGACGCCAGCTTGCGAAGCATCTGGCTGGCGGCCGCGTCGCTCACTCCCACCTTGGCGGCGAGATCGCCGGTGTCGGCCTGCTGCCCGTGGTCCGTGAGGAGCAGCAGCGCGTGCAGGTAGCGATCCAGGGCGCCTCGGTCCCTCCCCGAGCGCGAGGGACGCGCCGCTTTTCGTGGCATATGACTCTATGTTAAGCGAGGTTCAGGCGACGGCGCAATCGGCGCTCTCGGAGTTCCGGGTGCGCCCGGCCGCCAGGAACGCGCCGAGACCGCCGGCCGCGAGGCCGGCGCGGTGGCCCTCGCCGAGATCGTTCCGCGCGAACCTCCCGGCCGGGATCCCTCGCTGGCCCGGGCGCCGGGCGCGGCCGGGACGAGCGTGGCGGGGAAGCGCGCGCGGGCTCCCCGGAGGAGGGCGCGCAGCCTGGCGGGCGCTCAGTCGAGGAAGCGGTGACGCAGCGCCACCACGTCGCGGTAGGGGAGGACGCCGAGGATCTTCCCGTGCTCGTCCACGACCGGGAGCGCGCGGAAGAGGTACCGGGCGAACAGCTCGGACGCGGCCTTGAGCGTGCTCCCGGGCTTCACGGTGACGACGTTCTTCGACATGATCTCATGGAGGTGGACGCCGTCGTCGGCGAGGAGGAGCGCCTTGCTGTCGACGACGCCGCGGAGCCGGTCCTCGGCGTCGATGACGTAGATGTAGGTCAGCTCCGCCTTGCCTCGGGCCGCCTCCCGGAACTCGAGGCGGGCCCGCGCGACGATCTTCTCCGGGGCGAACCGGAGGAATCCGCTCGTGGAGTAGTCGATCACCCGCTCGTCCTGGCGCTCCAGGATGGCGCGCACCTTGGTCGCCTTGTCCGGGTCGGCGAGGAGGTCGACGAGGCCGGTCGCGTCGGGCCACGGGAGGGCGCTGAGGAGGTCAGCGGCCTGCCCCGGCGTCATCTCGTTGATGAGCTGCGCCACCTTGTTGCGATCGAGCGAGGCGATGAGGTCTCGCTGGGTCTTGGGATCGAGCTCCTCGAGCGTGTCGGAAGCCTGGGCCGTGTCGAGCGCGCCGAAGATCGCGACCCGCTGCTCGTGCCCGAGCCCCTCGAGCACGTCGGCGAGATCGACGGGCGGGAGCTTGGCGAGCTCTTCCTTCACGACCATGAGCTTCACCGAGCCGGTGAAGCTCCCCAGGTTCTCGGGCAGCGGCTCCACCCACTTCCAGGCGACCCGCGCTGCGCCTCTCCCTTCCCTGCCCTCGTGGAAGAGCCGAGCGAGGAGGCCGAGGCCGAGGCGTCGCGCGAGCGCAGCCTGGGAGAGGTCCACGTCCACGGCGAGCAGGCGCCCGCCCGAGAGCCCGAGTCCGACGTCGTAGACCACCTCGAGCTCGCGGTCCTTCTGGTCCAGGACCTTCTTGTCGAGGATGTGGTCCTTGAGCAAGACCGCCCCTGGCGGGTAGGGGCCCGCCCACGTCTCCACGTCGGCCGGAGCGAGGATCACGCGGTCGGCGCGGAAGGTCGCGACCTTCTCCCACGGGACGACGAGCGTCGTTCGCCCGAAGGGGCGCGCGACCCCCACGTGCGTCACCTCCGCGAAGCGGTCGCGATCGACGACCACGAGGTCGTCCACCGTCCCCACCTTCTCGCCCTGCGCCTCGACCGGAACACCGATGACGCGGCTGAGGTCGAAGGTCTCCTCGAACGACGGCCTCTGGTGGAAGTTCGAAGCGGTCATGGCGCCCCTCAGCCCTGCACGGTGACGACGAACTTGTAGAGCATCAGCCCGATCAGGAGGAACAGGTACACGCGGAGCGTGAGCAGGCAGGCGCGCACGAACGGGGTGATCTCGATGGTCGGCTTCGCGTACTTCCGGTTGATCTCGCGGACGCTGCTCGCGAGGCTCCCGAACACGGCGTGGAACAGGTCCATGGTCGCTCTCCGCTAGCCGAAGAGGGTGGGGAAGAGGGTGGAGACGCCGTAAAGCGTCGAGAGCACGATGATCACGGCGACGATCGAGACGTTGGCGACGTTCTGCCAGATCGTGTTCACGAACTCGCCCATCGTCCTCCTGTCGTTCAGCAGCAGGATCAGGAACACGAGCGCGGCGGGAAGGAGGGTGGTGGCGATCACCTGGACGAAGAGCGTGATGAGGACCAGCGGGGCGCCCGGGATGAGCACCACGCAGCCGGCGAGCAGGAGGTCGAAGAAGTAGTAGGCGTAGAACCAGGGCGCCTCCCGAACCTTCGCGTTGAGCGAGTGGGCCCAGCCGAACACCTCGCCGAACGCCCAGGAGCTCGCGAGCGAGATGCAGATGGCCCCCAGGAACCCGGCGTCGAAGAGGCCGATGGCGATGAGCGTCCCCACCCAGCGGCGGGTCGGCATGATCTTCGTCGCCGCCTCGGCGGCGCTCTCGATGGTCTGGCCGGGGAGGAGCTTCGCGGTCACGACGATGAGGAACACCGCGACGACGACCGTGAGGAGCGCGCCGATCGCCGTGTCGATCTTGCCGAACCGGATGTCCTTCTCGGTGAGCCCCTTGTCGACGACCGAGCTCTGCTGGAAGAAGAGCATCCAGGGCGCGATGGTCGTGCCGATGTTGGCCATCAGCAGGAAGAACAGCTCGTTCGTGAACCCGCCCGGCGGCAGGTGGGGGATGAGGGAGTTCCGCAGGATGTCGTGGACGTCCGGCTGCACCAGGAACGCCGCCGGGATGTAGATGAGGTTGCCGAGGCAGAAGACGAGGGCGATCTTCTCCCAGGTCCAGTACCGGCCGGTGAGGATCATCCCTCCCATCAGGATCCAGCAGCCGAGGACGGTGAGCCACGCCGGCACGCCGAAGATCGACATGGCCGCGGTCATCCCGATGAACTCGGTGATCATCGTGAGCCAGTCGGTGATGACGAGGTCGAGGAGCGAGAACCAGCCCCAGAACGACCCGAAGGCGGAGAAGATCGCCTCGGCGTGGCCGCGCTTGGTCACGGCGCCGAGCCGGACGGTCATCTCCTGCACGTAGTAGGCGACCGGACCGAGCAGCACGAGGAACCAGAGGAGGTGGTTCCCGTAGCGCGCGCCCGTGGCGGTGTAGGTGGTGATGCCGCCGGCGTCGTTGTCGGCGACCATCACGATGATGCCGGGGCCGGCGATCACCGCGAAGAGCTTCAGGGCCTTGGCGGTCTTCCGGAATCCGTAGAAGAGCTTGGCGATCGGGTTCATGGGTGCCTCGGCGGCCGCTCACCCGCGGCCGGGAAGCACCGTCGCGCTCAGGCCCTCGGGGCCTGCGGCGCGCAGCGGCGTCCCGGGAGCTCGGCGATCGGCCCGGCTGGCGTGGTGGGACTGGGAGGTTCCATCGCTTCCTCGCGGGCGCTTCGCCCGACGTGCCGCGCGAAGTTAAGCGAACCTAACTTATAGCGCAAGACAAATTCACAGGCGGCCTGATGGGTCTTCATCCCGATGAGCCTCCCGCCGATCGACCTGCGGGAGTCCCTCGACGGCCTGACGGCCATCCTCCGGGAGGAGCTGGAGCAGGACGCGTCGTCCTCGTCCACGAGCGGCTGGAGGAGGGGCAGCTCGAGCTGCCGCCCCTGGACCCGGCCTCGATGGCCGCCGAGTTCGGCGCGACGCAGCTCACGACGCGGCTCGACGGGATCGACTTCGGGCGCGCGCGGCCGCCACCGCTCCATCGCCACCTCCGCGCGAGCCCGGGTTCGCTCGAAGGCGAAGAGGATCCCGGGCGGATGGGCCCCGTCGATCCCCGTTGGTAGGCGATGGGATTCATGCGCCTTCTGAACCGATCGGCGTTCTAGCTGGCGTCCGTCGTCGGCGCGTCCTGCGCCAGCTCGCGGAGGAGGACAGCGAAGCCGTCCTTGTCCACCCGCCGCTCCGCGATGGCAATCATGGCGGCGAACAGCCGTCCCTCGGGGTCGGGGACGAGGACGCCGTTCAGGTCGAGGAAGACGAGCGCGGCGAGGAGGCCGGTGCGCTTGTTCCCGTCCAGGAAGGGCTGGTTCTGCGCGATGTGGAACGCATAGGCTGCGGCCATCGCGAAGAGGTCCTCGTGGACGAAGCCCCCGCCGAAGGTCGCCCTGGGCGTGCCGAGCGCCGAGTCGAGGAGCCCGGCGTCACGGATGCCGGCACCGCCGCCGTACCGCGCGAGCTGCTCCTCGTGGATGAGGAGCACGTCGTCGACGTCCAGGAAGTCCGGGTCAGCCGGCGCGATCACTTCGCGAGCTTCTGGAGCGTGGCGTCGTGGGCGGCCATGGCGCGCTCGACGGCGGCCTTGACCTTCGCCTTTCTCGCCCGGCGGATGGGCACGATGATGAGCTGCTGCCCGTCCGTCTTCATGTCGAGCTCGGTCTCGCGGTCGATGTCGAGGAGCTCCAGGATGGGCTTGTCGATGACGATCCCGAGGCTGTTGCCGATTGCCGAGAGCCGCTTCCGCATGGCGAGTCTCCGTTATGACCAACGTATAACCACCCCGGGTGCCCCGGCAAGGCCTTCCCCAGAACGATGACGTGGTCGAGCGGTTCGCGGGTCGAGTCCCGTGTTCCGTGTGAATCGCAGGTCTCGTGAAATCCCGTGGATTGTTCCCGCCGCCTTGGCGACGGCGACGTCCTTCGACTGCAGCAGGGACTTGTCCAGGCAGCTTCCCGTGGACGAGGTCGCCGAGTTCGGGCGGCAGGCGCAGGTGAAGGTCCACGCCGACCTGCGCACCCTCTTCCCGGTCGCCCTCCGCGTCGCCCTGGAGGTCGCCCTGGCGGAGGAGATCGGGCCCTGGACGCCGCCGACCCGGCGCTAGGGACGCGGGGAGTCGCCCCCCGCCGCCGGCGCCTCGCCGCCGTGGTGCGCCGCGTGCTCCTCCTCCGCCTCGCCGCCCCTCGCCAGCGCGCGCCGCTCCTCGGGGGTGAGGGACGGCAGGTGGCGCATGAAGGCGACGATCGCCCAGATCTCGCGCTCGGTGTGGGTCGGGAGCCAGCCGGGCATGCCGCTCATCCGGATCCCGTGGCCGATCACCTCGAAGAGCTCCCCGTCGGAGGGCTCCTGTGCGTCGGCGAGCGAGAGGTCCGGCGCCGGCGGGTTGAGCCCCTTCGCCGCCTCCCCCGCCGCCACCCCCGGGGCGCCGTGGCAGACGACGCAGTTCTCGCGGTAGTGGTCGAGGCCGGTCCGCAGGACCTCCGGGGTCGCCTCGAGCGGGTTCCGCGCGCGCGGCGCGCGCCGGTGGATCGAGCGGTCGGCGAGGGTGGTCCCCACCACCCGCTCGAGCGCGGTCGACGGCGCGGTGGCCGACATGTCGATGACCCCCGACCAGGCGACCGCCAGGGCGGCCAGCGCGACGACCAGCAGACCGATCACGACTCCGGCGAGGAGCTTCACGTGGCCTCCGCGGGGCGGCGAGGGGTCCACACGCTGGCACCTTCTCCGCGCGCTGTCGAGGCCCGGCCCGGGAGGGTCCGCGGGCGGGCGCCCGAGGGCGCGCGTGGACAGACAGTGAACACCGGGGTAGGCTCTTCGCCACCACTCCGGGGCCGCCGGCCTCTCGATCGGGAGGAGTCCGCCATGCGCGCCGCTCACCGGACCACCGCGGCGCTCCGCGCGCGATCCGCCCCGGGGGCGGCGGCGCTCCTCGCCGCGCTCCTCGCCGCCGGCTGCCTCCAGGCCCCTGGCCCGCCCAGCCTGCCGGCCGGCCTGAGCCCCTCCCCGCCCACCCTGGTCATCTCCCAGGGAAACGCGCTCTTCACCGCCACCGCGGGCGGCGTCGCCCCGCCCCCTCAGAACCTCACCGGCTCGGTCGGGCCCGGCGTGCTCTTCAGCGGGACGGCCCCCGACTCCCCCGTCAATGCGGCGGTGACCTACGCGACTGGAGCCGGCTGGCTCCAGGCGACGATCTCCGGTTCGTCGTACTCGTTCGACCTCGAGCTCGCCGCGGACCCCGCCGGCCTCGCGGCCGGGATCTACCAGGCGACCGTGACCGTGACCGGTTCCGGCTCGATCGCCCCGACCTCGGCGTCGGTGACCCTCGCCGTCGGCGCCGCCGGAACGCGGATCCTGGAGGTGGCCAGGGCGAACGTCGGCATCGGCCTGGACCCCACGCCGGTCACCGCCACCGTCCTCGGGGCCGGGGGACCGCCCCTCGTCGCCCTGGAGGATCCGGCCTCCGGGAACTGGGTGTTCGTCGGCGTCCCGCAGGGGCCGGTCGAGCTGCGGGTGGAATCGATCCCCCAGCTGGGCGCAGCCGAGTCGGTGCTGGTGGACACGGACGCCGACCTCGTCGATCTCGGCGCGGTGGATCTCGCCGGGCGACTCCAGGCACCCCCCGACGGCCCCGCGACCGCGATCTTCGACTGGCACGGCCTCCAGCCCTGGGCCACGGCGACCGACTCGATTCAGCTCTACGCGCCCGATCCGCGCGTCTCCGCCCGCTTCGTCCCCGCGGTCCTCTCGGATGGCGCCACCACGACCACCGACGTCTGGTACCCCTGGACCTCGCCGGCGCTGACCCCAATCGACACGCTCTACGTGGCGCAGATGCGGGCGTCCCCGCTCGGCGCCGGGGGCGACGTGGCGACCACCGTGGTCGCCGTCGGCTCGCTGACCGGCGTCGATCTCGCCGACATCTGCGCCCAGGAACCGACCTGCGCCGCCGCGGTGCCCATGCCGCCGGTCGTCCTGGCGGCGCCCCCGTCGACCGGATCGCTGCCCATCGACTGGCGGACGGCGTCCTTCGAGGCGGCGCTGCCGCCGCCCGGCGCGGCCACCGGGAGCCACCGGATCGCCGTCGCGGCGCTGCCCGGCGACGCGGCCGCGGTCTGGACCGTGCCGCCGCCGGAGGCGCTCGCGAACCGCGCCGCGGGGCTCACGCTCCTCGAGCTGGACCGGACCGCGCCGGCCGCGGATCACGACGACGGAGTGGTGACCTGGGGCCGCTTCCTGGCCGCGCCCTGGGTGGAGGAGCTGGTGGCGAGCTACTCCTTCGCGCCGTCCGGCGCCGCGGCCGGCAGCGGGCCCGCCCTGACCGACGAGGTCTTCGTGGTCGCCCCGGTCGCCTCCTGGACCGGCCCGATCCTCCCCGGGGTGAGCATGGTGACCTCCCCGACGATCGCCGGCAGCAGCGCCTTCTCGTCCCAGACGGGCGTCGGTCTCACCCCCGCCATCGCCTGGGGGGCGCCGGTGACGGGGACCCCGACCAGCTACCGGGTGGTCGTCGAGCAGGTCGTGAGCGCGGCCTCGCCGGTCCCGATCTCGGTCGCCGCGGAGTTCGTGACGACCGCCACCTCGGTCGCCGTCCCGGCGGGCATCCTCCAGGTGG
>JAJXSQ010000377.1 GCA_021784495.1 Myxococcales bacterium
CTCGCAGTTCGTCCGTAACTGCACCAAGTGCCACGACGGCGGCGTCCAGCCCGGCACCACCCTCTCCACCGCCACCGCGCTCCGCGCCGTCCACGGCTCGCCCTACCCCTCGCTGCTCGCCGGCACCACCAACCCCGCCGGCACCGCCAGCACCTTCATCTGCTACGAGTGCCACGGGAACAACGCCGGCGTCGGCTACGACTACTCCGGCAAGAACGTCTACGCCGCCACCGTCAACGCCGTCAGCTCGCACCCGGTCAACGCCGACAGCGTCCACTCCTCGGTCAACGAGTACGCCAGCGCCACCTTCGGCAACGCCCTCGGCGGCGCCGCTCGCCACGCGAGCTGCCTCGACTGCCACGAGCAGCACCAGGCGCAGAAGGGGCTCCACACCCTCTACTCCAACGCCGCCGCGCCGGCCCTCGTGGGCGCCTGGGGCGTCAACCTCTCGACCTACCCGGCCAACTGGACCAACACCACCAGCGCGAGCTTCACCAAGGTCACCGTCGCCGCCTCCACCCCCGAGGCGGTCGTCTGCATGAAGTGCCACTCCTCCTTCTACGGCACCCTCCCCAACGCCCCCTCCGCCGTCCCGACCGCCGTCGAGACCGACGCGGCGATGGAGTTCAACCCCAACAACAAGTCCTTCCACCCGGTCCTCGCCGCGCACCCGACCTCCAACACCAGCACCACCACCGGGTCGGTCCAGCTCCCCTCCAACCTCCTCGCCAACGGCTGGACCCCGGGCAAGACCATGACCTGCACCGACTGCCACGGCGCCTCCTCCGCCGCCCCGGCCGTCCAGGGCCCCCACGGCTCCGCCAACAAGTTCCTCCTCAAGGGCACCAACACCCTCTGGCCCTACACCACCGCCACCGGCACCGCCCTCTTCACGCTCACCGGCAGTCACACCGGCCTCTTCTGCCTCAACTGCCACCCCGACCCCGCCAGCGACTCCAACAACTTCCACCAGAACTTCATCGGCGAGCACGCCAGCTCCTTCGCCTCCAGCGGCCGCTCCTACTGCGTCAGCTGCCACATCGTCGTCCCCCACGGCGGCAAGGTCTCCCGCCTCATCATCACCTCCGGCGGCACCATCCCCGCCTCCTACAAGATCGCCGGGGCCTCCCCCGCCGTCACCTACATCATCACCAAGATCGCCAAGCCCACCTCCAACACCGCCATGAATCCAGGCGGCAACTTCACCCCCTACTGCAACCAGCATCACTCCGGCGGCGCCGACACCTGGTAGCCCTCTCGCTCTCCGCCTACCCTCCCCCGCCCGCCGCCCATCCCCCGCGGCGGGCGGGGCCCGCCTCCGCGCACCGGCGCCATCCCTGACCACACCCCCGCTCGCCCCCCCGAACCCAGGGCGCTCGCGCGGGCTCCCACCGGCACGGCCAGGGCCCGGAGGTCCGGGCCGCCGGAGGTCCTCGTGCGTCTCTCCCGCTCCAGCTTCGTAGCCCCGGTCCCCGGCAGCGCCAGCGCCCTGCTGGTCCAGCCGCTCACCGGCCAGGCGGCGCTCCTCGACCTCGACAAGGCGCGGGGGCTGGAGGCGCTCGCGGGCGGCGGGCCGCTGCCGGCCGGCCTCGACGAGGCGGCGCTCCGGGAGGCGCGCTTCCTGGTCGACTCCGACGACGAGGATCGCTCGCTCCTCGCCGGCGCCTGGGCCGACTGGCTCGGCGAGCACGAGCAGACCCCCACCCAGCTCATCGTGGTCCCGACCTTCGGGTGCAACCTCCGCTGCACCTACTGCTACCAGGAGGTCTTCGACCCGACCGGCAAGTCGCTCATCGCCCCGGAGGTGGTCGAGGCGCTCTTCGCCTACGTGGATCGCTTCCACGGGGCCGAGAGCCCGCGCCCCTACCTGACGCTCTTCGGCGGCGAGCCGCTCGTCGACGCCCCGGCCTACCACGCGCGGCTCGCGCAGTTCGCCGCCGCCGCCGACGCCCGCGGCATCCGGCTCGCGACCGTCACCAACGGCTACGACCTGGAGGCCTTCGCGGGCGAGCTGGCCGCCGCGCGGGTGCAGGAGGTCCAGATCACCCTCGACGGACCGGCCGCGATCCACGACGTCCGGCGCCCGCACGCCACCGGCCGCGGCACCTTCGACCGCATCCTCCGCGGCGTCGACGCGCTCGTCGCCGCCGGAGTCCCGGTCAACCTCCGGGTGGTGGCCGATCGCGACAACCTCCCGCACCTCGGCGAGCTCGCCCGGATCGCCGACGCCCACGGCTGGCTCGACCTGCCGGAGGGGCGCTTCAAGACCCAGATCGGGCGCAACTACGAGCTCTACGGCTGCGCCTCGCGCCAGCGGTCGTCGGCCCTCTTCGACCGGGTGGAGCTCTGGGCCGAGTTCGCGCGGCTCGCCGAGGCGGAGCCGGTCCTGCGGCGCTTCCACCGGCCGCGGTTCCACGGGCTGCGCCACCTCGCCGAGCGGGGCGAGCTGCCCGTCCCGAACTTCGACGCCTGTCCGGCCGCCAAGAAGGAGTGGGCCTTCGCGCCCGACGGCTCGCTCTACGGCTGCACGGCCACGGTCGGCAACGCGAAGTACCGGCTGGGGAGCTTCCACCCGGAGATCGTCCGGGACGAGGAGGCCATCGCCCCCTGGCGCGAGCGGAACGTCGCCACCGTCGAGCGGTGCCGCACCTGCGACGTCGCCACGCTCTGCGGCGGCGGCTGCGCCGCCCTCGCCGACTCGCACGGCCACGGGATCGGGGGGCCGGACTGCCGCCCGGTGAAGGAGCTCTACGGGATCGGCGCCCGCTTCTACGGGCTCGTCTGAGCGGGGCCGGCGAGGCCCGGCCGGCGCGCGCCGTCGACGGGGGAGGCCGCCGACGGGGGGCGCGGCTCAGTCCGCGCGGTCCGACGGCCCCGCCGGCGCGCTCCCCCGGGGGCGCGGCGACGCCGGCGGCGCCGCCACGATCGCTCCCACCACGCCGAAGAAGAGCGCGGAGACGCGGGCGTCGGAGGTGAGGGCGCAGGTTCCGCTCCGGCACCCGAC
>JAJXSQ010000378.1 GCA_021784495.1 Myxococcales bacterium
GGGATCTCGTCGCGGCGCTCGCGGAGCGGGGGGAGGGCGAGGTGGATGGCGTCGAGGCGGAAGAAGAGGTCCTGGCGGAAGAGCTTCTCGGCCATGAGCCGCTCGAGGTCGCGGTTGGTGGCGGCGATGAGGCGGACGTCGACGCGGACCTCGCGGGTGCCGCCGACGCGGCGGAAGGAGGAGGTCTCGAGGACGCGGAGGAGGCCGGCCTGGAGGGCGGGGCTGACGTCGCCGACCTCGTCGAGGAAGACGGTGCCGCCGTCGGCGGCCTCGAAGAGGCCGTGCTTGAGGCGGGAGGCGCCGGTGAAGGCGCCCTTCTCGTGGCCGAAGAGCTCGGACTGGAGGAGGGAGTCGGAGAGGGAGGCGCAGTCGACGACCACGAAGGGCTGGTCGCGGCGGGGGGAGAGCTGGTGGATGGCGGAGGCGACGACCTCCTTGCCGGTGCCGGTCTCGCCGCGGACGAGGACGGTGGAGTCGCTGGCGGCGATCTTGGCGATGAAGCGGCGGAGCGCCTCGTGGCGCGGCCCCTCGCCGACGAACTCGGCGCCGAGCCCCTTGGGCAGGAGCCCGTCGCGCAGGCGGGCGTTCTCCTCGCCGAGGCGGCGCCGCTCGCCGGCGCGGTCCAGGGCGAGCTCGATCGCCTGGAGGGGGCAGGGCTTCTGGAGGAAGTCGTAGGCGCCGAGCTTCATCGCCCCGATGGCCACGTCCACCGTCCCGTGCGCGGTGAGGACGATCACCGGCGCCGCGGGGCGCTCCTGCCGGAGCCGCCGCAGCACCTCCACCCCCGGCAGGTCGGGCAGCGACAGGTCGAGGAGGATCACGTCCGGGTCCTCGGAGCGCGCGGCGGTCAGCCCATCGGCGGCGGTCGCGGCGGTGATCACCGTGTGGCCGGCGAGGGTGAGCTCCCGGGCGAGCAGCGGCCGGAGGGTGTCGTCGTCGTCGACGATCTCGACGCGCATCAGCAGGCCTCCGCCGCGGGCGCCGCCACGGCCGGCCGGAGCCGGACGGTGAAGGTCGCGCCCCGCCCCGCCTCGCTCGCCGCCACCAGCTCCCCGCCGCAGCGCGCCGCCAGCGTGTGGCTGATGAAGAGCCCGATCCCGGCGCCCGGGTCGGGGCCGGTCCCCCGGACCGCCGGGCGGAAGAGCCGCCCGCGGAGCGCCTCCGGGATCCCCGGGCCGGTGTCGGCGAAGGCCACCTCGACGGCGCCGCCGGCCGCCCGCGCGGTGATCGTGAGCACGCCGCCGGTGGGCATGGCCCGGACGGCGTTCAGGACCAGGTTGAAGAAGATCTGCTGGAGGTGCTGGTCCGAGGCGTGCACCGGGACGGCGCCCGGGACCTGGCAGGCCAGCTCGACCCCCTGGGCCCGGGCCTGCGGGCCGACCAGGGCCAGCACCTCCCGGAGCGCCGCCGCGGCGTCCACCTCGGACAGCGCCACCGCGCGGGCGCACCCGAAGCCGAGGAGCCGCTCGGTCACGGCCCGGCACCGGAAGACCTGGGCCCGGACGATCTCCAGGTACTCCCGCGTCTCCCCGGGCGCGGAGCCGGCCGGCTCGCCGAGCCGGTCGAGCAGGCCGTCCACCGCCATGACGATCGAGGCGAGCGGGTTCCCGACCTCGTGCGCCACGCTGGTGGCCAGCATGCCGAGCGCCGCCAGCCGCTCGGCCTGCTCCAGCTCCGCCTCCAGCGCGGTGCGCTCGCCGACGTCGCGCCAGACCTCGATGACGGCGGTGACCGCGCCGGACGGCCCGCGGAGCGGCTGGGCGTACACCTCCTCGTGGTGCGCCCCGTCGGCGGTGAGGACGCTGAGGGCCTGCTTCTCCAGCCGTCCGCTCCGGAAGGCGCGCTCCGCCGGGAGCAGCCCCTCCGCCGAGGGGCGCATGGCCCGCGCCGCGAGCTCCCGGTAGGCGCCGTCGCCCGGGGCCCCGGGGCCGCCCGCCAGCCGCCGCCGGAAGGCGGGGTTCACCCGCACGATCCCCAGCGCCCGGTCCAGGATGACGACCCCGTCCGCGATCCCGTCGAGGATCTCCCCCAGCCGCCGCCGCTCCTCCTCCGACGCCGCCACCGCCTGGTCGAGCCGCCAGGCCATGGCGTTGAAGTCGCGGGCCAGATCCCCCAGCTCGTCCCGCCCGTCGTCGGCCGCCCGCGCCGAGAAGTCGCCCGCGCCGAGGCGGAGCGTCGCCCGCCGGAGGGCGGCCAGCCGCTGCAGGACCGTCCGCTCGACGGCGATCCCCAGGCTGAGGAGCAGGATGGCGAGCGCGGCGATCCCGGCGAGGAACGCGCCGGCGGTGCTGGCCGCCACCGCCCGGCGCAGCGGGGCGAGCGAGTGGTCGACGACGAGCGCCCCGTTCACCGGCCGCGCCCGGTCGTGGCACCCCCAGCAGCGCGGCCCGTTGAGGAGCGGGGTCACGGTCCGCAGGAGGTCGCCGCCGGGCCGCTCGATCGCCTCGGTGCGGGCGGCGCCCGCCGCCGCCGCGCGGAGCCGGGCCATCTCCGGCGAGCCCGGCGCGACGCGGGTGCCGATCGCGCTCCGATCGCTCGACGACACGACGCGCCCGCCGTCGTCGAGGGCCCCGGCCCAGACGACCGTGGGGGTGCGCCCGATGTCGGCGACCAGCCGGTCGAGCGCCGCTCGATCGCCGGTGGTCATCTGGGTCTCGAGCATGCCGCGCAGCTCCTCCCCGTCGACGACGCTCTCCTCCCGGATCAGCGCCAGCAGCGCGCCGCTGGCGTTGCGGGTGGCGAGCCAGAGCGAGCCGGCGACGACCAGGGCGGTGGCCGAGCCCGCCAGCAGGGCGAGCTTCATCCGGAGGCGGGGGCGCAGGGCCGAGGGCAGCGGCGGGAGGGGCACGGGAGCGGGGGCGGCGATCGAGGGGCAGGGCGATGCAGGAGGGGCGCCAAGATCCTCCGGAGCGGCGAGCGGGCCAGGAACCTCGGCGGGGCCGGGAGTTGGCGCGGCGCGCCGCCGGCGCGGGCGAGGGCGGCGGCCGGGGCCCCGCCCGC
>JAJXSQ010000379.1 GCA_021784495.1 Myxococcales bacterium
CGCCGGCCCCGCCCCGCCGGCGCGATCGAGAGCTCGCCGCCCATCGCCGCGACGAGGACGTGGCAGCCGAGCAGGCCGCTCCCGTCGTCCGGGTCCGGGCGCGCGGCCGAGTCCTCCAGCTCGGCGATCACCAGCTCCCCCTCGCGCCGGGTGGCGATCCGCAGCCGCTGCTCCCCGCCCGCGGCCGCCATCGCCGCCAGGGCGTCGAGCAGCAGCCGGAGCAGGCAGCGGCCCAGGAGCGGCTCGTTCGCCCCCACCGGGAGCGACTCGTCGATCGCGAGCTCGACGGACGCGCAGCCCCGGAGCTCGAACTCGACGAGCGCCAGCGCGCTCCGGAGCGCGCGGGCGAGGTCGGCGAGCCGCTCGCCCGCCGCGGTCGGCCGGGAGAAGAGGGCGAGATCGCCGAGCAGCGCGCGCAGCGAGTCGGCCCCGGCGCGCGCGTCGCGGAGCGCCTGGCCCAGCTCGAAGGCGGCGTCGGCGCGGAGGGCGTCCTCGCGGGCCGCGCGCGAGACGAGCTCCAGGGCGAAGCCGAGGTTGGCGACGATCGCCGCGAGCGGGCTGGCCGCCCGGTGGCTCACCCCGCGGGCGAGGGCGCCGAGCAGCTGGTCGTCGGCGTGGTCCCCCTGGTGGGCCGTCACGTCGATGAGCGCCCCCTCGACCAGCTCCCCGCCGGCGGGCTGCGGCGCCAGCCGCTCGCTGTAGACCACCTGGACCGGCCGCCCGTCGCGGCGGCGGAGGCAGGTCTCCTCGCCGGTGACCGCGCCGGTCCGGCGGAGGCGGGCGAGCGCGGCGTTGCCCCCGGTGCACGGGGAGAGCGCGGTGCTCTCGAGCAGCTCCTCCCGCGAGGAGAAGCCGAGGAGCGTGGCGAGCGCGAGGTTGCAGTCGACCATCCGGCCGTCGACCGTCCTCCGGTAGACGCCGGCCAGCTCGCGGTCGTAGAAGCGGCGCTCGCCCCGCGGGCGAGGCGGCCCCTCCTGCACGCTGTCCATCTTCGCGACTCCTCGAGCTCCGGTGAGCGCGCGTTTTCATCACCCCGACGCCCCGTGGTCAAGGGACATCGTTGCCGGATGGCCGGCCACGCCCGCGGCGTTTTGTCGCGCAGGGGAGGGCGGTGGGGAGCTGCGCGGCGACGCCGCGCCCGTCAGGTCGGCTTCCAGCCGCGGACGAACTCGACGAGCGTCCGCACCGCGAAGCCGGTGCCGCCCGCCGGGACGTAGCCGCGCTCCTTCGCGGCGTGCGACGGCCCGGCGATGTCGAGGTGCGCCCAGGGGGTCCCCCTGGCGAAGGCGGCGAGGAAGTGGGCGGCGCTGATCGCCCCGCCCATCCGGTCGCCCGTGTTCTTGAGGTCGGCGCGCTCGCTCTTCAGCTGCTCGGCGAGCGCCTCGACGAGCGGGAGCCGCCAGACGTCCTCGCCCGCGCGGCGCGCCGCCGCGGCGACCGCGTCCACCACCGGTCCGTCGGGGCCGAGGAGCCCGGCGGTGGTCGGGCCGAGCGCGACCATGCAGGCGCCGGTGAGGGTCGCCACGTCGATCATCGCCGCCGGCTTCCAGGTCGCCGCCGCCCAGGCGAGGAGGTCGCCGAGCACCAGCCGCCCCTCGGCGTCGGTGTTGGTCACCTCGACCGTCTGGCCGTCGAACGCGGTCAGGACGTCGGAGGGCTTGTAGGCGCGCCCCCCGGGCATGTTCTCGCAGGCGCCGAAGAGGCCGACCACCGGGAAGGGCGGGGCGAGCGCCGCCACGACCTTCATGGCCGCGACGACCGCGGCGCTCCCGGCCATGTCGGAGTGCATCGTGACCATCGACTCGGTCGGCTTGAGGGAGAGGCCCCCCGAGTCGAAGGTGATCGCCTTGCCGATCAGGACGACCGGCCGGCGGCGGGCGGCGGCGCCCCGCGGGCGGTGGACGAGGGTGACGAGGCGCGGCGCCTCGGCGGAGCCGCGGGTCACCCCCTGGAACATCCCCATCCCGAGCGCCGCGATCTGGCGCGGTCCGCGGACGGTGCACTCCAGGCCGGCGTCGGCGGCGAGCCGCGCCGCGGCGCTCGCCAGGCGGGTCGGGGTGCACTCGCTCGGGCCGAGGTTCACCAGGTCCCGGGCCCAGGCGACGGCCCCGGCGAGCGCCCCTCCGAGCTCCACGGCGGCGCGGACCTCGGCGGCCCGCGCCTGGGGGCCCGGGACGACCACCGCCAGCCGGTCGAAGGGGCGCGGGGCGCGCTTCGCCTCCCGGCGGTAGGCCTCGAAGCGGTAGGCGCCGAGGAGCGCCCCCTCGGCGACGGCGCGGGCCGCGGCGGCGATCCTCCCTGGCGCGAGCTCCGGGAGCGCGACGGCGAGGAGGCCGCCGCGCGCGGCGCGGGCCGCGCGGCCGGCCGCCATCCGGAGCGGCTCGAAGCCGGCCTCCTCGCCCCCGTCCGCGCGCGCCCCCATCCCCAGGAGCGCCACGCGCTCGGCGGGGAGCCGGCCGAGGGTGGGCAGGACGAGCAGCTCCCCCGCCTTCGCCTCGAAGCGCTCGGCCCGCACCGCCGCGAGGAGGTGGCCCCCGAGCCGCCGGTCGAGCTCCCGCAGCCGCCCGCGCCGGTCGCCGAGCTCCCCGGCGGCGACCGGGATCGCGAGGAGCCCGGCCCGGATCGAGAGGGGCGCCGCCCCGCTCACGTCCACTGCGATCGCCTCGGTCCTGGACATCCCGTCTCCTCCTCGCGTCCCGGCCCGGCGCGCGCGCCCGGCCCGGGGGTTCACCGCCGCTCGATCGCCTGCGCGGCCGCCTCGGCCTCGGCCGCGCCGCAGCGCGGGGTCGAGCGGACGAGGACGTTGAAGAGGCCGCGGAGCTCGTCCCGCCGGGCCGCCGCCCGGCGGAGCGCGGGGAGGGCCCGGGGGTCGCGGAGCTCGCCGAGGGCCCGCGCCGCCGCCTGCCGGACGGCGCAGTCGGGATCGGAGAGGAGGGCCAGCTCCCCGGCGACCACGTCCACGCCGGCGCCAGGGCCCACGGCGCGCGCCACGGCGAGCG
>JAJXSQ010000380.1 GCA_021784495.1 Myxococcales bacterium
CCGGCCGCCGGCGCCGCTCGCGGTCGGCGAGCACACGGTGCGGCTCTTCGTGGGGGGCGCGCCGGCGACCTCGATCACCTTCGCGGTGGCGCCGGCGGCGGGCGGAGGGACGGGGGACGGGGCGGGGACGCGCGCCGACTGGACGGCGTCGGCGGTGTCCACGACCACCGCCGCCGGCGGCACCGGCGCCGGCGGCGCGCTCGCCTCGCAGGCCCGCCTGCAGCTCGACAGCAGCGGCGACCTCCGGCGGGGCGCCTTCTTCCTCCGCCAGTCGACGTCGCTGGCCATGGTCCAGGGGATCCGGCCGGGGACGCCCTTCGGCTTCGAGAGCCGGAACTACGTCGTCGCGGGCGGCGTCCGCGGGGACCGGTTCGGCGCCGAGGCCCAGGCCGGCTACTTCGTCCCGGCCTTCCTCGACGGCAGCGAGCTGCTCACCACCGGGGCCGCGCTCGGCGGGGTGGCGGTGAAGGTCGTGACCCCGGCGCTCACCGCCTCGGCCTGGCAGTCCTACGACTCGCGCCCCGGCGGCGTGCTGGCCGGCGCGGTGGGCGTGTCGCAGACCGTCCGGGCGGCGGCGATCGAGGCGCCGCTCGATCCCGAGCGCTTCTCGCTGCGCGCCATCGCCATCGCCGCCGACGACGCCGCCGGATCGACGACCGCGGGCGGCCACGGCGTCGCGGTCGGCCTGCTGGGCCGGTGGGTCGCCGGTCCGGCGGCGGCGCTGGTGCTCGAGGCGGCCGAGGGCGGCTACGACCCGGCGGCGGGCAGCCCCGATCCGCGCCGCTCCGGCGGGGCGTTCCGGGCCGGGGTGACCGGGGCGGCGGGGGACTGGTCCTACGCCTCCAACCTGCGCGCCACCTCGCAGGACTACGTGGATCCGGCCAACCGCGGGCTCGGGGTCGGGGCGGGCTCCGACCGCACCGGCGGGGACCTCACCCTCACTCGCCGGCTCGGCGACGCGTCGGTCGGCGCCGGCTACCACCACCTCCAGGGCGGCGACTCCTCCGGCGCCGAGGTCGCGTCGATGCGCGAGGACGGCGGCAACCTCTTCGCCTCGGTCCCCGCCGGCCTCGCCACCCTCACGGCGGTGGGCACCGCCACCTGGCAGCGGAACGACGCCGATCCGACGCGCGCCCTCCTGGCGTCGGATCAGCGGTCGGCGGGCGGGACCCTGAGCGCCAGCGAGGCCGCCGGCCGGCTCCAGCTCGTCGAGGGCTACGCCTGGCAGCGGGTCGACGACCGGGCGGTGGGGACGAGCCAGACGGTGCAGACCGGCACCCTGACCGCCGGCGGGCAGCTCTCCGACACCGTCTCCCTCGACGCCCTGGCCACCGCCACCCACGCCACCGCCGCCGCGCTCCCCGTCCAGGGCGATCAGCTCCAGCTCTCGCTCCAGCCGACCTTCGGGGTGCCGGCCTCGTGGCTCGAGTTCCAGCCGCGCGCCGCCTGGACCGCCGTCGCCGGCACCGCCGTGGCTCCGTCGAGCCACGCGGCCCAGGGGCAGCTCCTCGCCACCTGGCGGCCGCCGTGGCTCCGCTCGCTCGTCACGCTCCAGGCCTCGGTCGACTGGACCCACGCCACCGGCCTGCCCGCCTTCCCCGGCTCCATCGCCCCCCCCGCCGACGTGGTCCGGATCATGGGGAACCTCGTCCTCGGGTGGAGCGGAGGGTCGGGGCGCGACGTCCCCGGGGCGCCCGCGCTCGCGCCCGTCCCCGGCGCCATCCCGGGCCAGGGGGGGATCCTCGGCGGCGTGACCCGCGCCGGCGCCGCCCCGGGGCCGTCGTTCCCGCCGCCCGCACCCTGAGCCCCGCATGAGACGACTCCACGCCGCGCTCGCCCTCTCGCTCGCCGCCGCCGCCGCGGCCCCGGCCCCGGCCGCCGCCCAGGTCGTCGTCAACCTGTCGCCGCGGATCGCGGCGCCGGCGCAGACCGTCCAGGTGCGCGCGACGCTGACGCCGGCGGTCGGGCCGGTGAGCTCGGTCGCCTTCCTGCCGCCGGGAGCCATCCGGGTCCGCGACCTCGTCAACCCGCCGCCCTCGAGGGTGGCGCTCCCCTTCTCCTTCACCATCGACGTCTCGCCCTCGGCCCCGCCCGGCCCCTACACCGCGGTGGTGACGGCGAACGGCCAGAACTACCAGACCGCGGCGGCGCTCACCCTCGTGGGCGGCGAGCGGATCGTCGGCCCGCGCGTCGACGCGGTCGACCCGGCCCAGGTCGAGCCCGGCCAGCGCCTCCGGCTCACCCTCGTCGGCAAGAACCTCACCCCCTCGATCCGGCTCGACCTCGGCCAGGGGATCGACGTCCTCGGGGTGCCGCTCGTCGTCTCCCCCACCCAGGCCACCGTCGAGGTGCTGGTGTCGCCGTCGGCGGCCCCGGGGCTGCGGACGGTGACCGCCTCGAGCCCGCAGGGGAGCAACGTCGGCCCCGGGGGCGTCGAGGTCGTGGTCGCGGGCGGGCCGCGGTCCGCCGGGCCACGCGCCGCCCTCCGCCGCAAGGTCACCCCGCCGCTCCAGCCGATCGTCCTGCGCGCGCCGCTCGACCCCGACGCCGCCGGCTGCGCCGCGTCGGTCGGCTCGCCGTGCGATCCGCCGCGCCTGCGGACCGACACCGTCTTCCGCTGGGAGGAGCAGGTCCCCGGGCTCGCCCGCTACTTCGTCGTGGAGTTCGCCGACTGCGCGGGCGCGGTGCTCGCCACCGCCCAGGTCCGCGCGGCGGAGTTCCAGCCGACGCCCGCCTTCCTCGCCAGCCTCCCGGTCGTCGACCGGGGGCTGGCCGCGCGCGCCACCGCCTGCACGATCCACGAGGCGGGAGAGCTCCAGGCCCAGCGGGCGCTCGCCGCCGGCGCCGCGGTCGTCGAGCCGGGATCGCCGGCCTGGACCGCCGCCACGCGCGGGCTCAGCCAGGCCTCGCGCTCCGGCGTGGTCGTCCTGCGGCTCCCGTCCGGCGCGGGCCCGGGGGGCGCCGCGCCGGGTGCGCCGG
>JAJXSQ010000381.1 GCA_021784495.1 Myxococcales bacterium
GGCGGCGCGCTCGGCGCCGGCCCGGCGGCGGGCCTCGCTCCGGGCCCACTGCGCGGCGGCCGCGGCCAGCGCCAGCGCCACGAGCGCCGAGAGCGCGATCCCGGCCCAGAGGGAGCGGCGGAGGCGGGCCCGCTCCGCGCCGAAGGACTGCCCCCCCTCCAGCACCAGGACCGCGACCGGCGCCCCGCCGGGGACGCGCACCGGGAAGTAGCCGGAGGCGATGGGGTGGCCGCCGACGTCGTAGCCGAAGTCGACGCTGGCCGCCCCGCCGAGCGCCCGGGCGACGCGGGCCTGGTCGACGCGGAGGAGGTCGGCCAGGCCGCCGGCCGGGCCGGTGGCGTCGGCCAGGACGGTGAGGGTGGGGGAGAGGACCGAGGCCCCCTCGAGACCGCTCGCCCGCATGACGGTCCGGAGGTCCTCGGCGGCCGGCCGGCCCGCCGAGAGCAGGCCCGCGGCGGTCTCGCCGGCGCCCCGGAGCCGCTCCTGGAGGACGCGCTCCAGGGCGGCGTCGGCGACGCGGTGGAGCGAGAGCGTCACGGCGAGGGTCCCGGCGAGGCCGAGGAGGCCGGCGAGGAGCGGGGCGAGCGCCGCGCGCACTCACATCCCCGCGGTCCAGGCGATCCCGATCATCGGCACGATCTTGTCGTACCGGAAGGCGCTCACGTTGGAGAGCGCCTGGAGGGCGTCGACCGAGAGGCGCGCCGTCCAGCCGTCGGAGAGGTCGTACTCGGCGAGGGCCGACCCGGAGAGGAAGGCGTCGGTCTGCCGGGCGCCGAGGGTGGCGTCGAAGCCGTCGTAGCGCTGGAAGACCGCCGACGTCGAGAGGCCGAGGCGCGCCCGCGAGGAGAGGATGGCGTGCAGCTCGGCGCGGGGCCCCTGCGCCCAGTACGAGGTGATATCGAGCCGGGCGGCGTCGCGGGTGAGGTCCCAGGCGACGTCGAGGAGCGCGCTCGAGGAGATCGGCCAGGCGGCCTTGAGCTCGGCGCTCTGGACGGTGCCGGAGAAGGGCGCGTAGCCGCCGTCGTAGGTCTCGAAGCGCGCGAAGTAGGTGGCCGTCCAGGTGACGGCGCCGGTGGTGAGCCACCCCGAGCCGAGCAGGCGGGGCGCCTGGAGCCAGGGGGTGCCGCCGAAGGCCTGGTCGTCGTAGGCGACCTCGCCGACGAGCCCGTCGCCGCCGTGGACGACCTGCCAGCCGGCGGCCGCCTCGACGGTGTCGAGATCGTAGGCGGTGAGCCGGAAGAGCTGGTGGATCACGCCGGTCGCGCGGAGGTAGGGGCCGCTCGGGCCGAGCGGCCGCCAGAGCGCGCCGGCGACGACGTCGACGAAGCCGTCGCCGTTCCCCATCCCCATCGAGCCGGTCGACAGCGCCGTCCCGTTCGGGAGCAGCGGGACGTTCGAGTCGTAGCCGCCCTGGACGAGGACCGAGAGGATCAGGTGCCCGTCCCGCCTGGCGGTCCGGGCGAGGGTGGTCGCCATGGCCCCGATGCCCGGGACGCTGGAGGTGGCGTCGAAGAGCTGGGCGGCCTCGTCGGCGCGCCCCTGCCGCAGGGCGACCAGCCCCTCGTAGAAGCGGGCCAGGTCGCGGTGCGCCGGATCCTGCGCCGCCTCGGCGAGGAGCGGCGCGGCCTCGGCGTCGTCGCCGAGCTGGTACCGGCAGATCCCCTCGAGGAACGCGGCCGAGCGGTCGCCGCCCTGCCGCGCGACCTCGAAGGACTCCACGGCGCCGCGCAGATCCCCCGCCTGCATGCGGAGGAGCCCGTCGTCGAACGGATCGGGACGCGCGGCCGGCGCCGGCGGGGCGCAGAGCCGGCGCAGGGCGCGCCGCGAAGCGGCGTCGTCCGGGTCGAGCGCGGCCGCCTGGCGGTAGGCGTAGGCGGCGCCCGGGGCGTCGCCGTCGCGCGCCTCGCGGTCGCCGACGGCGCGGTAGTCGGCCGCGATCCCGGGGTCCGGCGTCTCGGCAGGGGTGACCGCGGCGCAGGGGTCGACCGACCCGAGCGCCAGGACGAGGAGCGCGCCGATCACGGCGCGCTCCCGGTCGGTGCCGCGGCGGCGCCGCGGCGCGCCTCGTCGAGCCGGTAGTGGTCCGGGCGCCGCTGGGCGAGGGCGGTCGCCTCGGCGCAGAAGGCGCGGGAGAGCAGGAGGCGCCGCTCGGCGCGCGTCGCGGCGCAGCGCTCGAGGTACCAGTCGATGTTGGCCGGGGCCGGCGTGGCCGCCAGCACCGTCGCGAGATCGGCCCGGAGCCGCGCCACCTCGTCGGCGACGCGCGGACCGGGGCGGTCGATCCCGGAGGACAGGAGGCGCTCGGCGGTGGCGTAGAGCCGCGCGTCGAAGGCGGCGATGGCCCGGTAGTAATCGAGGAGGGCGTCGCGCCGGGGAGCGTCGGCGCCGCCGAAGGCCTCGAAGGCCTCCTCGGGGCGCCCGAGCTTCACCAGCGCCGCGCCGGCGTAGCCGGCGGCGTCCGGCGAGCCGAGCCGCTGGGCGACGCGGAACTCGACGAGCGCCTCGGCGTAGCGGGCTTCGCGGAAGAGCCGGGCGCCGGCGAGCAGGTGCTCGCCGGCGCCGGAGCCGCCAGCCTGGAGGGTGAGACCGAGGGCGAGGACCAGGCTGGCGAGGTTCACGTCGTTCCCTTCACTTCCGGATGGCGCCCATGGTTCCGGTCGTCGAGGTCATCCCGCCGGTGCCGGTGGGCGAGGTGCCGCCGCCGGTGGTGCCCATCGGCGAGGTGGTCCCGCTCCCGGGCATCATGCCGCCCGGAGTGCCGCTCCCGCCCATCATGCCACCGCCCTGCATCATGCCACCCGGGTGCATGGTCGTCATGCGCTGCTGCATGGCCCCGGCGTCGGTCATCCCCTCGCCCGCGCCGGTCATCCCCGAGCCGACCCCCGCGGTGGCGCCGGCGGCGGCGCCCGGCTGCCCGGCGGCGCCGCTCACGCCCATCGTCGTGCCGAGCACCGCGCCCATGGCGGCCCGGTTGGCCGC
>JAJXSQ010000024.1 GCA_021784495.1 Myxococcales bacterium
GCGGCGCGCGGCGCGATCGGGGCGGGCGGCGCCGGCGCCCAGGCCGCCTCGATGCGGAGCGGGGGCGCGCCGTCGTGGAGGAACTCCAGGTCGAGGAGGGCCACCACCGCGCCGCCGGCCCGGACCTCGAGCCGGCCGTCGTCGGTGAAGGCGCCGAGCTCGGTCGCCTCCACCTCCCGGTCGCGCGCCAGCGCGAGCAGGCGCGGGAGGTGCTCCGGCGGGACGGCGAGCGTCATCCGCTCCTGCGCCTCGGAGACCAGGATCTCCCAGGGGGCGAGCCCCTGGTACTTGAGCGGCGCGCGGTCGAGGTCGAGCCAGGCGCCGCCGGGCTGGGTGGCCATCTCGCCGACCGAGGAGGAGAGGCCGCCGGCGCCGTTGTCGGTGATCGAGGAGTAGAGCCCGAGGTCGCGCGCCTCGAGGAGGAAGTCGAAGGCCATCTTCTGGGTGATCGGGTCGCCGATCTGGACGGCCTGCACCGGGCTCTCCTCGGTGAGCGCCGCCGAGGAGAAGGTGGCCCCGTGGATCCCGTCCTTCCCGATCCGGCCGCCGACCATGACGATCCGGTCGCCGGGGCGCGCCGCCTTGCGGTCGGTGGGGCGGCCCGCGCTCTCGACCGGCATCCGGCCGACCGTCCCGCAGAAGACCAGCGGCTTGCCGAGGAAGCGCTCGTCGAAGAGCTCCCAGCCGCGCGCGTAGGGGACGCCCGACTGGTTGCCGCCGTCGACCACCCCGCGGTGGACCCCCTCGCGCACCCGCCGCGGGTGGAGGAGGCCGGGCGGCGGCGCCGCGGCGCGGTCCGGCGGGGCGAAGCAGTAGCCCCAGACGTTGGCCAGGAGGTCGGCGCCGAGGCCGGTGCCGAAGGGATCGCGGTTCACGCCGACGATGCCGGTGATGGCCCCGCCGTAGGGGTCGAGCGCCGAGGGGCTGTTGTGGGTCTCCACCTTGTAGACGAGGTGGTACCGGTCGGTGGCGGCGATCACCCCGGCGTTGTCGTGGAAGACCGAGACCAGCCAGCTGGCGCCGTCGCGGGCGCGGATCCGGGCGTCGATCGCCTCGGTCGTGCCGCGGATCAGCGTCTTGAAGATCGAGCGGATCTCCTCCGGCGGCCCCCCGGCCTCCCGGTAGGAGACGGTGGCGTTGAAGATCTTGTGCTTGCAGTGCTCCGACCAGGTCTGGGCGAGGCACTCGAGCTCGACGTCGGTCGGGTCGGCGCCGAGGCCGGCGGCGGCGCGGCGGGGGTCGACGGCCGCGCGCTGGAAGTGGTCGCGGATCGCCCGCAGCTCCTCGAGGTCGAGCGCCAGGAGCCGCTCCGCGGAGAGGCGGGCGAGCCCCCGGTCGTCGAGATCGGCGAGCCGGATCCGCTCGGCGGGGCGCGGGGGGTGCTCGACCACGCGCGGCACCTCGAGCGAGGGCGGGGCCGCCTCCCAGGCGGCGCGGTCCTGGATCTCGATCCGCTCGATCAGCTCGTTGGCCAGCAGGCCGCGGGCGGCGCGGGCCGCGTCCTCCGCCCCCACGCCGGAGAGGAGGTAGAGCCGCGAGGTGTAGACCGCGCCGCGCTCGCCGAGCGAGCGGCCGAGGAGGTCCTCGATGGCCACCCGGGCCGAGCGCGCCACCGGGTCGGTGACGCCCGGCCGGTAGCCGACGGCGACGGCGACGTCGAACGGGCCGTCCTCGATCCGGCCGACCGCCCCCTGGCGCACCACCGGCCCGGCGAACTCCTCGGCCACCCGCCGGGCCTCGCCGGGCGGGAGCGCCGGCTCGACGTGGTACACGTCCCGGGTACGGACGGCCGAGACGGCGATCCCGAGGTGCTCCCGGAGGGCGCGGGCGACGGCGAGCCCCCGGCTGTCGGCGAAGCCTGGGCGGGTGGCGATCTCGATGCGGGTCACGTCGGCCACGGCGTCTGGAACCTCCGGAAGGGGCCGACCTTACACCGGAACCGGCGCGGCCGGGCAGGCGTCGCGGTCCCCCGCCCCCTCGCCGTCGCCCCCCGGGAGGCGCTCCGCGGGGCCGCCGGCCGCCGGGGCGGGACCCGCGGGGTTGCGCCGGGAGGGCGTCGCCGCCATCTAGGGGGCCGTGACCCGCCGCCTCGCGCCCCCCGCCTCCCCCCTCCGCGCCGTCGGCGCGGTCCTCCTGCTCGCCGCCGCGGCGCCGGCGGACGCCTTCTGGCTCCTCGGCTTCTCCACCGCCCAGACCCTCGGCCCCGGCGAGGTGGGCGTCATCTCGGGGACGGGCGGCCAGTTCACCACCGCCGGCCACCCGCCCCGCGACAGCTTCACGCCCGCGCTGGCCCACGCCGGCCTCCGCGTCGGGCTCGTCGACCGGCTCGACGTCGGCTACCGGCTGGTCACCGTGCCGCTCCCCTTCGGCGTCGTCGGGCCGACGCTCGCCAGCGCGGTCGATCTGAAGCTCCGCCTCACGCCGGCCGGGGCCGGGTGGCCGGTGGCGCTGGTCGCCGGGGGCGCCGCGGCCTACCTGGCGCTCGACGGCCAGGACCGCTGGGCCTGGAGCCCCGGCGCCGCCCTGGTGCTCTCGCGCGACCTCCGCGACGGGCTCACGCTCACGGTGAACGCGCGCTACCTCTACGCCGCGATCCCCGACGGCCCCGGGGGGGCGGGCTCGAACGAGGTCCAGATCGCGGGCGGCAGCGCGTCGGCCCGGATCGCGCTGCGCCCCGGGCTCGCGGTCATCCCCGAGCTCGGCCTCTTCCGCGCCGTGGGGCGGCTCCGCGGCGCGCCGGCCGACGGCCTCGGGCTCCAGTACGGGGCGGTGCTCGCCTTCACCCTCTGAGCCCGGCCGGCGGGAGGGTCAGCCGGCCGCGATCGGGCCGGTGAGCGTGCGGGCCGACGCCACCGCGCCGCCGCGCAGGTAGAGGCGGGGCACGCGGGCGGAGATGCCGGCGAGCACCTCCCAGGAGATGGTGTCCTCGAGCGCCGCCAGCTCGTCGGCGCTCACCTCCTCGTCGCCGTCGCGGCCGAGGAGCGTGGCCACGTCGCCGACCGCCACCCCGGGGATGGCGGTGGCGTCGACCATGCACATGTCCATGGCCACCCGCCCCACCACCGGCGCGCGCCGGCCGCGGAGGAGGAGGTGGGCGCGGTTCCCGAGCCCGCGCCGGTAGCCGTCGGCGTACCCGCACATGACCAGCGCGATCCGCGAGCGGCGGGTGGCGGCCCAGGTCCGGCCGTATCCCACGGTCGCCCCGCGCTCGACGTCGAGGACGCGGCCCACCCGGGCGCGCAGCGACAGGACCGGCCGCAGCTCGGCGTCGGTCCCCACCCACGGGGCCGGCCGGTAGCCGTAGAGCGAGAGGCCGGCCCGGACCGCGTCGAGCGCCATCTCCCGGTCGAGCAGCACGCTCGCCGAGGCGGCGCAGTGGCGCTCGGGGACGAAGGGGAGGCGGGCCGAGACCTCCCGGAGGAGGTCGAGCTGGCGCCGGGTGAAGCGCTGGTCGCCCTCCTCGGCGGCCGCGAAGTGGGTGAAGAGCCCGCGCACCTCGATGCCCGGCAGGGCGCGCGCCCGCTCCGCCAGCGCGACGCAGGCGTCGGGCTCGAGGCCGTGGCGGCCGAGGCCGGTCTCCACCTCGAGGTGGACGGCGACCCGCGCGCCGCGCCGGCGCGCCTCGGCGGAGAGCGCGTCGAGCAGCTCCGGCGCCCCGACGGTCGGCATGACCCCGAGCGCGACCGCCCGGGGCGCGTCGGTCGCGGGGGTGTGGCCCACCACCAGGATGGGCGCGTCGATCCCGGCGCGGCGGAGCTCCTCCGCCTCGTCCAGGCAGACCACCGCGAGGCCGTGCGCGCCGGCCTCGAGCATCGCCGGCGCGCAGCCGACGGCGCCGTGGCCGTAGGCGTTGGCCTTCACCACCGCGTAGAGCCGGGCCGGGGCGGCGCGCGCGGCCAGGAGGCGGACGTTCGAGGCGAGGGCGTCGAGGTCGACCTCCGCCCAGCAGGGGCGGCCCGGCCAGGCCGAGGGTGCGAGCGACATGCCGGGCGACCTTAACACCCAAGCCCGGCGCGCGGGTGGTACGCTCGCCCCGCCCCGCGGGACCCGAGGAGGCGCCACGTGAGCCCGACCAGCCGCTACCAGCAGCTCTGCCAGGCGCTCGAGGACGCGCGCAAGCGCTTCAGCGACTACCGGTCCGACTGCGTCTTCTTCGCCGCCACCTTCGCCCGCGGCCTGGCCGAGTACCTCGGCGGCCCGCGCGACCTCGTCGCCTTCGAGCCGGTCGCCGGGGTGCGGGTCGGCGACGGGCCGACCGACGTCAAGGACGCGATGCACCTGGACGAGGACACCTACTGGCACTTCGGCCTGCGCCTGCGCCTGTGCGCCGACCAGGCCGTCGACGCGATCCCGCTCCGGATCCGCTTCAAGAAGATCGAGGGGCGCTACGTGGTGAACCTCTTCGGCCACGAGGACTTCGAGCTGGCCGAGCCGAGCCCGGCGGCGCTGGCGCCGGTCTACGAGGAGCTCTTCAACTCGGTGCGCCGTCACTACGACGACGGCCTCCGCCTCTTCCTCGACAAGCGCGGCCAGAACCTCCACCTGGCCTTCTCCGCGGCGCGCCAGGCCGAGATCGCCGGCGGCGCGTAGGCGCCCTCCTGGCGCAGAAAGATCCGGAGGAGGTGGGCGCCGGTCAGGGCGCGCCGCCCGCCGGGGGCGCGTCGGGCTGGCGCTCGGGGATCGCCGCCCGGAAGGCGGGGAGGGCGGCGCAGGCCGCCTCGACGCGGAGGAGGGTCGGGAACGGGTCGAGCGCCACGCCGTGGCGGCGCGCCCCGTCGAGCTGCGGGACGAGGTAGACGTCGGCGAGCCCGACCTGGTCGCCGTGGCTGAAGCGGCCGGCCCCCGCGGCGGTGGCCGCCTCGAGCGCGGCGAGCCCCCGGCCGATCCAGTGGGCCGCCCAGGCGCGGTCGTCGGCGCCGAGCGCGCCGCGCAGGTGCCGGAGGACCGCGGCGTTCTGGTAGGGCTGGATGGAGGAGTTGACGTGCTCGGCGAGCGCCCGGACGCGGGCGCGCCCGAGCGGATCGGCGGGGAGGAGCGGGGGCGAGGGGTAGGCCTCGTCGAGCCAGGCGAGGATGGCCATCGACTGGACGAGCCGCACCGGCGGTCGCCCATCCTCGAGGAGCTCGAGCACCGGCACCTGGGCCATGGGGTTCCGCGCCAGGTGCTCGGGCCGGTACTGCGCCTGCGCGGCGAGGTCGACCGGGGAGTACTCCCAGGCGAGCCCCTTGAGCCCCAGCCCGATCCGGACCCGCCAGGAGGAGGTGGAGCGCCAGAAGGAGTGGAGCCGGAGGATCACGCGATCACCCGCTGGTCGATGGGGCCGAGGAGGTTCCACCCCGCGGCGTCGCGCCGCTCGAGCTCGGCCCGGCGCCCGGCCCGGAGGGACGGGAGCCTTCCCCGAGGGTCGGGCGCCGCACGCCGCCCGCGATCTAACCGGGCGGCGTCCGGACGGCCGCCGCTCCTTCGGGGGCGCACCGGCCCCGCCCCTCCGGGCCGCGTTGCGCCGGCGCGGGCGGCGGGGCTATGGGTCGGACCGGTGGAGAGCCAGGACCACGCGCCCCGGTCGGTCGAGCTCGGCGGCGGGGTCCGGGTCGCCCGGCGCATCGCCGACGTCCCGGCCGAGGACTGGGATCGACTCCAGGCCCACGAGCCGGAGCTCGCGGGCCCCTTCGTCCGCCACGCCTTCCTCGCGGCGCTCGAGGGGAGCGGCTCGGCGGCCCCCGGCGCCGGCTGGCGGCCCCGCCACCTGCTCCTCGAGCGGGCCGGCCGCCTGGTCGCGGCGGCCCCCGCGTACCTGGAGGCGAGCAGCGACGGCGACTTCTCCCGCGACTGGGAGTGGGCCTCGGCGGCGGCGGGCGCCGGCCTGGTCTACTACCCGAAGCTGGTCCTCGGGGTCCCGGCGACGCCGGTCACCGGCCGCCGCCTCCTCGTCGGCGCCGGCGAGGACCGGGGCGCGGCGGTGGCGGAGCTGGTGGGCGCGGCGCGGCGGCTCGCCCGGGCGGAGGGGGCGGGCGCGCTCCAGGTCCTCTTCCCGCCGGCGGCGGAGGCGCGGGAGCTCGAGGCGGCCGGCCTCGCGGCGCGGCTCGACTTCCAGTACCACTGGCGCAACGCCGGGTACGCGAGCTTCGAGGAGTTCCTGGCGCGCTTCCCCTCGAAGCGGCGCACGGCGATCCGCCGGGAGCGGCGGGCGCCGTCGGAGCAGGGGATCGCCCTGCGCACGGTGCCGGGGCCGGAGCTGGCGCGCGATCCCGCGGGGTGGGCGCGCGCCTGCTTCGCCCTCCACCGGGGCTCGACCGACCGGATGGCCTGGGGGATGCGCTGGGTGAACGAGGAGTTCTACGCGCGGGTCTTCGCCGGCCTCCCGGGCGCGGCCGAGGTGGTGGAGGCGCGGCGGGAGGGGCGGCTGGTGGGGATGGCCTTCAACCTGGTCGGGCCGCGGGCGCGCTTCGGCCGCTACTGGGGGTGCAGCGAGGAGCACCCCTTCCTCCACTTCAACGTGGCGCTCTACCACTCGATCGAGCGGTGCATCGAGGGGGGGCTGGAGCGCTTCGAGGGGGGCGCCGGTGGCGAGCACAAGATCGCCCGGGGCTTCGAGCCGGCCGAGACCTGGAGCGCCCACGCCTTCGCCGATCCCCGCCTCGACGCCGCGGTCCGGCGCCAGCTCGCCGACGAGGTCTCGGCGCGGCGGCGGGCGCTCGAGCGCTGGCGGGCGGAGCACCCGCGGCTCGGTGGGTAGCGGGGCGGCCCGCAGCTCCCCGCCGGCCCCGCCTGGAACCCCCCGCCGCCCCCGGGGTATCCTTCGGCGCGCGCCTTCGGGGGGCCGGCGCCGGAGGTGGCGTGACCGACGGGAGGAGGGAGGACGGCCAGCCGGCCGGAGGCGCGGCGCCTGCCGCCGACTCCGGGGCCCCGCCGGCGCCGGTCGCGGCCGCCGAGACGGACGGCGCGATCCTGCTCGCCGCCGCCGCCGCCATCTCCGACCCGCTCTTCGTGAAGGACGCGGCGGGGCGCTGGCTCTACGCCAACCCGGCGACCCTCGCCGCCATCGGGCGCTCCCTCGCGGAGGCGATCGGCCACACCGATCGGGAGATCTACGCCGATCCGGCGATCGGCGAGGCGCTGATGGAGACCGACCGGCGGATCCTCCGGTCGGGGGCCGCCGAGGTGGTCGAGGAGGCGATCGACACCCCGGCCGGGCGGCGCACCTTCCTCTCCACCAAGGCGCCGCTCCGCGACGCCGGCGGTCGGATCGTCGGGATCGTCGGCAGCGCCCGGGACATCACCGAACCCAAGCGGGCCGCCGAGGCGCTCGGCCGGGTGAACCGGGCGCTCCTGCTCGTCACCCGCTGCCACGAGGCGCTCGTCCGGGCGACCTCCGAGGAGGCGCTCTTCGCCGAGGTCTGCCGGATCATGATCGAGACCGGCCGCTACCGGATGGCCTGGATCGGGATCGCCGAGGAGGACGCGCGGCGCACCGTCCGTCCGGTCGCGAGCGCCGGCGGCGGGACCGACTACCTCGCGCGCGCCGACATCGTCTGGGCCGACAGCGCGCGGGGTCGCGGCCCGGCGGGGGTCGCGCTCCGCGAGCGGCGGCCGGTCGTCGGCGTCGACTTCGCCACCGATCCGGTCCTGGCCCCCTGGAGCGCGGGCGCGCTCGAGCGCGGCCTCCGCTTCGCCACCTCCCTGCCCCTCCTCCACGAGGGGCGGCGGCTCGGCGCGATCACCATGTACGCGGAGGAGGCGCGGATCTTCGACGACGAGGAGGTCCAGCTCCTGCAGCGCCTCGCCGACGACATCGCCTTCGGGGTGGTGATCCTCCGCCGCCGGGCGGAGCAGGGGGCGACGGAGCGGGCCCTGCGCGAGCGGGAGCAGACCTTCCGCGACATCTTCCTCACCAGCCCCGACTCGATGACCGTCACCCGGCTCGAGGACGGGACCTACGCCGCCGTGAACGACGGCTTCTTCCGGCTCTTCGGCTGGAGCGAGCCGGAGATCGTCGGCCGGTCGGCGCTCGACCTCGGCATCTGGGACTCCCCGGCCGATCGGGCGGCGATGATCGAGCGGCTTCGGGTCGACGGCGTGGTCGAGAACTTCGAGACCCGCTTCCGGACGCGGGACGGCCGGGCCTTCCCCGCGCTCGTCTCGGCCCGGGTGATCTCCTTCGGCGAGGCGCCGCGCCTCCTGGCGATCGCCCGCGACGTCAGCGCCCTGCGCCGCGCCGAGGCGGAGCGGGAGCGGCTCGACCGGGAGCTCCACCAGGCGCAGAAGCTGGAGAGCGTCGGACGGCTCGCCGGCGGGGTGGCCCACGACTTCAACAACCTCCTCACCGTCGTCCTCTCCGCCGCCGAGGTGCTCGCCGAGGACGCGGCCGCCGGCCTCCCGGCGAGCGAGGCGGACGTCGCCGCCATCCGGGGAGCGGGGGAGCGGGCCCGCGATCTCACCCGGCAGCTCCTCGCGGTGGCGCGCCGCCAGGTGGTGGCGCCGGTGGTCGCCGACCTGCGGCCGGTGCTGGCGGAGGCGGAGGGGCTCCTCCGCCGGGTCATCGGCGAGGACGTGGAGCTCGCGCTCGAGGCGCCGGCGGCGCTCTGGCCGGTCCTCTGCGACCCCGGGCAGATCGACCAGATCCTCCTCAACCTCGCGGCCAACGCCCGGGACGCCATGCCCGGCGGGGGGCGGCTGGCGGTGACCGCGCGCAACGTCGAGCTCGACGCCGGCGGGGCGCGGGGGCGGCCGGAGGCGCGGGCGGGCGCGTGGGTGGAGCTCGCCGTCTCCGACACCGGGACCGGCATGTCGGCCGAGGTGCGGCGCCACCTCTTCGAGCCCTTCTTCACCACCAAGCCGCGCGGGGCCGGCACCGGCCTCGGGCTGGCCACCGTCTACGGCCTGGTCCGGCAGATGGGCGGGTCGATCTCGGTCGAGAGCGAGGAGGGGAGCGGGAGCCGCTTCGAGATCCTGCTGCCGCGCGCCGAGGGGGAGCCCTCGCCGGGGCGGCTCGCCCCCGGGACCGGGCCCCGGGCGGCCGGCGGCCCGGAGACGGTCCTGCTGGTCGAGGACGATCCGGGCGTGCGCGAGACCGGGGCGCGCGCGCTGGCCGGCGCCGGCTACCGGCTCCTCGTCGCCGCGAGCGCCACCGAGGCGGCGGAGGCCGCGGCGCGCCTCGCGGGGGCGCTCGACCTGCTCGTCACCGACGTCATCCTCCCCGATCGCCCGGGCCCGGTCCTCGCCGAGGAGCTGGCGCGGGCGCGGCCCGGCCTCCGGATCCTCCTCGTCTCCGGCTACGCCGGCGACCTCCTGGCTGGGCGCGGCCTCCTCGGGGGCGCGGTCGACCTGCTGCCGAAGCCGTTCACCGGCGCGGAGCTCCTGGCGCGGGTGCGCGCGGCCCTCGACCGCCCCGCGTGACGGAGCGGGGGGGGGCTCACCCCGGGAGCCGCCCCACGTGCAGCGCGAGCTCGCGCGCCCAGCGCGCCCCGCCGTGCGCCGCCGCCAGCGCCCGGGCGCGCCCGAGCAGCGCCGCGAGCGCGTCGGGCCCGAGCGCCGGGCCGACCACCGAGAGCGAGCGGAGGACGGCGTCGAGCTCCTCGTCGGCCAGGAGGCGGTCGTCGGCGAAGCGCTCGGTCGACGCCCCGCCGGCGCCGGCGTGGGAGAGGAGGAGCGCGACCGGGAGCGGCGACGGCCTCGCGCGCGGGTTGGCCGCGGCGAGGAGCGCCTGGAGCGCGTCGAGGAACGGGGTCGCGGCGAGCCGCGCCTCGACCACCGCGAGCCACCCGCCCGGCCGCAGGAGCCGCCCGGCCTCGCGCCCGGCCAGCTCCGGATCGACCCAGTGGGCGGCGTCGGCGAGGAGGACCAGGTCGAAGGCGCCGGCCTCGAGCCCGGTCGCCTCGGCGGCGGCGTGGACCGGCAGGACGCCGAGCGGCCGGAGCGGCTCGAGCCGGGCGAGCATCGCCCGCGCCGGCTCGACCGCGGTCACCCGCGCGCCGCCCCGCGCCAGCGGCCCGGCGAGGAGGCCGGTGCCGGCGCCGAGATCGGCGATCCGCGCCCCGGGTCCGCCGGCGAGCGCCAGGAGCCGGGCCGCGAGCGCCGGCGGGTAGCCCGGGCGCCGGTCGTAGTCGTCCGCGAGCCGGTTGAAGACCCAGCGGCGATCGTCGGTGACCGGGATCCCCCGCCTCGACACCCGGCGACGCTCCCACGCCGCGGCGGCCCGTGCAAACGGGCGGCGCGCTCCCCCCCGGCGTCCCCCCGCCCGGACCACGCCCCGCGCGGCCCCGGGGCGCACCGGCGCGCGCGCCCGTCAGCTCGCCGGGCGGCGCGGCGTCAGGTGGAGGCCGCACTCCTTCTTCGCCGAGCCGCGCCAGCGCCCGGCGCGGGGGTCCTCGCCCGGCCGGGACGGCGAGGTGCAGGGCGCGCAGCCGATCGACGGGTAGCCGCGCGCGTGGAGCGGGTTGACCGGCACGCCCTCCCGCCGGAGCTCGGCCCAGACCTGCTCGCTCGTCCACCCGGCGAGCGGGTTCACCTTCTCCAGGCCGAAGCGGGCGTCCCACTCCAGGACCCGGGCGCTCGCACGCTCGGGCGTCTGGTCGCGCCGGATCCCGGTCACCCAGGCCCCCAGGTCGGCGAGCGCCGTCCGGAGGGGCACCACCTTGCGCGCGTCGCAGCAGGCGTCGGCGTCGGTCTCCCAGGGGGTCTCGCCCGGCGCGGCGGCCGGAGGCCCCCCGGGGGCGGCGCGGATGGCGAGGCCGGTGCGCGCCTCGAGCGCGCGCCAGAGCGCGTAGGTCTCCGGGAAGAGGTGGCCGGTGTCGAGGGTGAAGATCGCGACCGGGAGCCGGTGGCGCGCGACGAGCTCCACGAGCAGGCAGTCCTCCGCGCCGAAGCTGCAGGCGAGGGCGATCCGCCCCGGGTGGCGCGCCGCGGCGGCGGCCAGGATCTCCCCGGGCGGGCGCCCCTCGAGGGCGGCGGCGAGCGCGGCGACGTCGGAGGTCGGTGCGGTCACTGGATCATCCCCGCGGCGACGGTGTCGTTGGTGGCGTCGTCCACCAGGACGAAGGCGCCGGTGGCCCGGTTCACGGCGTAGGGATCGGCGGCGATCGGCTGCGCCAGCCGGAGGGTGACCCGGCCCACGTCGTTCACCGCCAGCCCCTCCGCCGGGCGGCGCTCGAGGGCCTCGAGGTCGAGCCGCCACGCCACCTCCTCCAGCCGGGCCCGCGTCTCCCGGGTGGTGTGGCGCAGCAGGTACCGCCGCGCCGGGGAGAGCGGCCGCTCCGAGAGCCAGCAGACGAGCGCCTCCACCCGCTGCGTCGGCGCCGGGGCGTCGGCGGGGCGGGCGAGGAGGTCGCCGCGGGAGACGTCCAGGTCGTCGGAGAGCTGGAGGAGCACCGACTGCCCGCGCACCGCCCGGTCGAGCTGGAGGTCGCCGAGCCGGATCGCCGCCACGCGGCTGGCCCGCCCGGAGGGGAGGGCCCGCACCTCGTCGCCGACGGCGATCTCGCCCGCCTCGATCCGGCCGGCGAGGCCGCGGAAGTCGTGGTGGGCCTCGGTCTGGGGGCGGCAGACCCACTGGACCGGGAAGCGGAACGGCTCGCGCCGCCCCGCCCGCGCGGTCGGGGCCGCCTCGAGGAGCTCGAGGAGCGTCGGCCCCTCGTACCAGCCGAGCCGCTCGCCGCGGTCCACCACCATGTCCCCGCCGAGGGCCGAGAGGGGGAGGAAGCGGACGTCCGGGATCCCCAGGCCGGCGGCGACCGCCCGGGCCTCGGCGACGATCCGCTCGAAGACCTCCCGCGACCAGCCGACCAGGTCCATCTTGTTCACGGCGACGACGAGGTGCGGGATGCCGAGCAGGTGGGCGATGCAGGCGTGGCGGCGGGTCTGGGTGAGGACGCCCTTGCGGGCGTCCACCAGGACGATCGCCAGGTCGGCGGTCGAGCCGGCGGTCACCATGTTCCGGGTGTACTGCTCGTGGCCGGGGGCGTCGGCGATGATGTAGGAGCGCGTCCCGGTCGAGAAGTAGCGGTGGGCCACGTCGATGGTGATCCCCTGCTCCCGCTCGGCGGAGAGGCCGTCGGTGAGGAGGGAGAGGTCCACCGCGGTGAGGCCGCGCCGCCGCGAGGTCCGCTCCACGGCGGCGAGGGCGTCGGTCAGCACCGAGCGGGTGTCGACCAGGAGCCGCCCGATGAGGGTGCTCTTGCCGTCGTCGACGCTGCCGCAGGTGAGGAAGCGGAGGAGGCCGAGATCCGGCGGCGCGGCGGGGCGCGAGGGGCCCTCCGCGGCGACGGTGGCGGTGGCGGTGGCGCGCATCAGAAGTACCCCTCCTTCTTTCGCTGCTCCATGGAGGCCTCGGAGGCCTGGTCGTCGAGGCGGGTCGCCCCGCGCTCGGTCACGGTGGTCGCCGCGGTCTCGGCGACGATCTCCTCGAGGGTGGCGGCGGTCGACTCGACCGGGGCGGTGCAGGTGATGTCGCCGACGGTGCGGAACCGGACCGAGAGCTCCTCGACCCGCTCCCCGGGCCGGGGCGGCGTGAGCGCGGTGACCGGCACCAGCGCCCCCCCCCGGCGCACCACCGGGCGCCGGTGGGCGAAGTAGATCGACGGCAGCTCGAGCCGCTCCCGCGCGATGTACTGCCAGACGTCGAGCTCGGTCCAGTTGGAGATGGGGAAGGCGCGGATGTTCTCGCCCGGCCGGATCCGCGCGTTGTAGAGGCTCCAGAGCTCGGGCCGCTGGTTCTTCGGGTCCCACTGGCCGAACTCGTCGCGGAAGGAGAAGACCCGCTCCTTGGCGCGCGCCTTCTCCTCGTCCCGGCGCGCCCCGCCGATGCAGGCGTCGAGGCCGAGCTCGGCGATGGCGTCGAGGAGGGTCACCGACTGGTGGCGGTTCCGCGGCTCGCCCGGGTGGGCGAGCACCACCCGGCCCCGCCGGATCGAGTCCTCCAGCGAGCGGACCACGAGCCGCTCCCCGAGCTCCGCGGCGCGCCGGTCACGGAAGTCGAGGACCTCGGCGTAGTTGTGGCCGGTGTCGACGTGGAGGAGGGGGAACGGGAAGCGGGCGGGCCGGAAGGCCTTCTCGGCGAGCCGGAGGAGGCAGACCGAGTCCTTGCCGCCGGAGAAGAGGAGGGCGGGGGCGGCGCACTGGCCCGCCACCTCGCGGAGGACGTGGATGGCGTCGGCCTCGAGCCAGTCGAGGTGCGGGAGCGGTGGGCGGGAATCCGTCATAACGGACGCCATCCTAGAAAACGGACGGTCCTCCTGTCAAGCGGACAGGCCGCGCGGCGCGCCGATCCCGGCCGCCGGGGCGGCGCGGGCCCGGTGCGGCAGGGGGTAGACTCCGGCGCGATGCCCGCCGCCCCCGCCCCCGCCCCCGCGCTCCGGGCCGC
>JAJXSQ010000025.1 GCA_021784495.1 Myxococcales bacterium
CGGGGGGCCGGGCCGGCCCCTCCGCTCCCCGGGTCGCTCGCCTGGCCGGGCTCCAGGGGCTGCGCCGCGCGCGGCGTGGCCGGGAGCGCGGCGACGAGCGCGGCCGCGGCGAGCGCGAGGAGCCCCGGAGGTCGAATCATCTGGCGGTCCAACCTGGGGATCCCCCTCGGCGGCGGGGATCGCCCCGACGCGCGCGGCGGGAGTGTCTCCCCGTTCGCGGGACCGGGCAAGGCCGATGGGCGCGGAGGAAGGCCGGGGAGTGGACCCCCGCTCGGGCCCGCGCGGGGCCCGCCGCCGCGCTCCCCCGATCAGGCGCATGACGAGCATGACGCCCGAGCATGACGCCTGTGCATGACGCCTTGCCGCACCCTCGGGAAAATGCCACGATCGACCCGCGCCGGAGGGGCGATGAACGGCCGAGGCTTCTACGGATACGGCTGGCGTGGGCGGCCCAGATGGGGGGGCGCCGGCGGCCGTTACCGGGGGCCCCGGCCCGTGGGCGGAGCGCTGGTCGTGCTCGTCGTCTACGCGATCGGGTTCATCGTCGCCGCGCATCTCCTCCACTGCTAGGGGTCGCCCGTGCTCGAACACCCACCCGCGCTCGAGGAGAGGGTCGAGCTGCTCACCGAGCAGGTCCAGGCGCTCGAGCGGCGGCTCGCCGCGCTGGAGCAGCCCGAGGCCGGCCCCGCCCTCCGCCGCCGCCGTCGCGCTGCCGCGGCGCCGCCCCCCACCCCGGCGCTCCTGCCGGACGCCCGGGCGATCTCCACCTTCCTCGGCCTCGGCGGGCGGACGCTCCTCGTCATGGCGGGCGCCTTCGTCCTCCGGGCGCTCACCGACGGTCACCTCCTCCCGCTCTGGCTCGGGGTGACGCTCGGGCTCGGGTTCGCCGCCGTCTGGCTCGCCGCGGCGGACCGGGCCGGGCGCCTCGGCCTGGCCACCAGCGCCGCCGTCCACGGGCTCGCCGGCGTCCTGATCGCCTTCCCGCTGCTCGTCGAGGCGACCGTCACGTTCCACCTGCTCCCCCCGGCCGGCGCCGCGGCGGGGTTCGCCGCCGTCTCGGGCGCCGCCCTGGCGATCGCCGCGCGGCGCCGCCTGGAGCCGCTCGCCTGGTTCACGGTGACCGGCGGGATCGCCGGCGCCGCCGTCCTCATGGCGGCCCGGGGCGACGCCCTCGCGCCGCCGGCCACCTACCTCGTCCTCCTCGGCGGGGGGACGCTCTGGCTCGGCTACGTGCTCGACTGGCGGGGGGAGCGCTGGCCCGCGGCGCTCGCCGCGGATCTCGCGGTGACGGTCCTCGCGCTGCGCGCCCTCGGCGACGGCGACGACGGCGCCGCGACCGCCGTCCTCGCCGTCCAGTTCCTCCTCCTCGCGGTCTACCTCGGGAGCATCGCCACCCGCACCCTGCTCCTCCACCGCGGCGTGGTCCCCTTCGAGGTGGCGCAGGCGGCCGGCGCCCTCCTCACCAGCCTCGGCGGCGCCGCCTTCGTCGCCACGCGGGCGGGCGGGGAGGCGACCGGCGCCGGGGCGGCCGCCGGCGCGCTGGGGCTCGCCGCCTACGGCGTCGCCTTCGCCTTCGTCGCCCGCCGCGAGCGCGACCGCGCCAACTTCCCCTTCTACTCGACCATCGCGCTCCTGCTCGTCCTGGCGGGCACCGGCCTGGCCCTCTCCGGAGGGGCGCGGGCGCTCGCCTGGGGGGCGCTGGGCCTCCTCGCCGCCGTCCTGGCGCGGCGCCACGGACGCGCGACGCTCGCCGTCCACGCCGCGGTGTACGGGGTGGCGAGCGCCATCGCCGCGGGGCTCGGGCCGCTGATCCTCGACGGCGTGCTCGCGCCCGGCGAGGGGGGGCCGGCCCGCCCGGAGCTCCCCGCGCTCGCCGCGATCGCGGCCATGGCGGTCATCGCGGTGCTCGTCGCCGGGAGCCCGGGGCCGCGGAGCCGCCCCCGGCGGCTCACCCAGCTCGCGCTCGTCGGCGCCATCGCGCTCGGCGGCGCCGCGCTGGCGATCGGCTGGCTCGCCCCGCTCCTCGGCGCGCCGGTCGACCCGGCCCGGCTGGCGGCGCTCCGGACGGCGGTGCTGGTGGCCGCCGCGCTCCTCCTCGCCTGGCTCGGCCGATCGACCGCGTGGGAGGAGGCGGGCTGGCTCGCCTACGGGGCGCTCGGCGGGATCGGCCTCAAGGTCCTCCTCGAGGATCTGCCCCGCGGGACGGCCGCGACGCGCATGGTGGCCGTCGGCGCCTATGGCGCGGCCCTCCTCGTCGTCCAGCGCCTCCGGCTGCGCCGTCGCGACGGGTAGTGCTCCCCGTCGCCGCAGGACCCCTTCGGGTATCGTCGCCGCGCGGATTTCGGGCTAGAAGCTGGTTCCCCGGCGGCTGGCGGCAGCCGGGCTGGACGGAGGAGCGGACATGACGCGGCAGGGCAGGAGGGTGGTGGCGGCGACGGCGGCCGCGGCGCTCCTCGCGGGGTGCGCGACGGCAGGGCAGGACACCGCCATCGGGGCCGGGGTCGGAGGGCTCCTCGGGGCGGGGGTCGGCGCGCTCGCCGGCGGCGGCAAGGGCGCGCTCATCGGGGCGGGCGTCGGCGTGCTGGCCGGCGGCTCGGTCGGGCTCTACCTCGACAAGCAGCGCCGGGATCTCGAGAAGGTGGCCGAGGTCAAGCGGACCGAGAACGGCCTGGTCGTGAACATGGCCGGCGACATCCTCTTCGACCCGGGGAGCGCCATCCTCAGGCCGGCGGCGATCGATCAGCTCTCGCGGATCGGGGACATCCTCGCGAAGTACTCCGACGACCGGGTCCAGGTGCTGGGCTTCACCGACTCGGTCGGCGCCGCGTCGTTCAACGAGGAGCTGTCGCTCCGGCGCGCCGGCGCGGTGAAGGCGGTCCTCCTCAGCCGCGGGGTGCAGGAGCGCCAGATCCTCGTGCTCGGCCTCGGCGAGACCCAGCCGATCGGCGACAACCGGACGGCCGAGGGGCGGGCCCGGAACCGCCGCGTCGAGATCCACGTCGACGTCCCGAAGGCCACCTGAGCGCCGCCGCGTGAGCCGCCGGTCACCGCGCGCCGCGCCCGCGGCCGACGGCGGGGGCCGGCACACCTTCCTGGTGGGCGCCGGCATCCTGGTCTCGCGGATCGCGGGGCTCGTCCGGCAGCGGGTCTTCGCCCACTACCTGGGGAGCGGCGCCGTGGCCGGGGTCTTCACCGCCGCGCTGCGGATCCCGAACCTCCTCCAGAACATGCTCGGGGAGGGGGTGCTCAGCTCCTCCTTCATCCCGGTCTACGCCGGCCTCCTCGCCCGCGGCGAGGAGGAGGAGGCGGACCACGTCGCCCGCGCCGCGCTCGGCCTCCTCGCGGCGGCGGCCGCGGCCGTCGTCGGCGCCGGGGTGCTGGGCGCGCCGCTGCTCGTCCGCATCCTGGTCCCCGGGCTCTCCGGCGCCGACCGCGCCCTCGCGCTCCGGCTCGTCCGGATCCTCTTCCCGGCCACCGGGACCCTGGTCCTCTCGGCCTGGTGCCTCGGCGTCCTCAACAGCCACCGGCGCTTCTTCCTCTCCTACGCCGCCCCGGTCGCCAACAACCTCGCGGTGATCGCCACGCTGCTCGCGCTCGGCGGGCGGGTGGACGAGGAGCAGCTCGGCGGGTGGGTCGCCTGGGGCTACCTGGCCGGCGCCCTCCTCCAGCTCGGCGTGCAGCTCCCGAGCGTGCGCGCGCTCCTCGGCGCCATCCGCCCGTCGCTCTCGACCGCCGGCGGCCCGCTCCGGACCGTGCTCCGGAACTTCGCGCCCGCCCTGGTGGCCCGCGGCGTGGTGCAGCTCTCCGCCTTCCTCGACACCGTCTACGCCTCCTACGTCGGGACCCGCGGGCTCGCGGTGCTCGGCTACCAGCAGCTCCTCTACCTCCTCCCCATCAGCCTCTTCGGGATGTCGGTGTCGGCGAGCGAGCTGCCGGCGATGAGCTCGGCCACCGGCTCCCCCGGGGAGATCGCCGCCCAGCTCCGCGCCCGGATGGACGCCGGGCTCGCGCGCCTCGCCTTCCTCGTCGTCCCCTCGGCGGGGGCCTTCCTCCTGCTCGGGGACGTCGTCGCCGGGGCGCTCTTCCAGACGGGCCGGCAGGGGCCGGCCGACACCCGGTACCTCTGGCTGGTGCTCGCCGGCTCGACGGTGGGCCTGCTGGCCGCCGCCATGGGGCGCCTCTACGCGTCGGCCTTCTACGCGCTCAAGGACACCCGCACGCCGCTCCGCTTCGCCCTGGTCCGGCTCGCCCTGACCGGCGGGCTCGCCTGGTGGTCGGCGGTGCGGATGCCGGGGGCGCTCGGGCTCCCGGTGGAGGCCGGGCTCGTCGGCATCACCGCCACCACCGGGCTGGCCGCGTGGATCGAGTTCCTCCTCCTGCGCCGGGCGCTGACCCGCCGGATCGGCTCGACCGGCCTCGCCGCCGCCGCGCTCGCCCGGCTCTGGGGCGCCGCGCTGGCGGCCGGCGCGCTCGCGCTCGGGGTGAAGGCCGGGCTCGTCGCCTGGCTCGGCCCGATGCCCGGGCTGGAGGGGCAGTGGGGGGGCGGGTTCCTGCCGCCGCCGCGCCTCGCGCCGGCGCTCGCGGCGGCGCCGATCCTCGCGGTCTACGGCGTGGCCTACCTCGCGCTCGCGCTCGGGGGGAGGCCGGGGGGGATCCGCGCGGCGCTCGCGCGCCGGCTGCGGCGCGCCTGACCCGGCGCGCCCGCCCCCCGGTGGACGCGCCCGATCGTGCTACGGTTTCGCGCCTGTCCATCCCCCTCCCCACCCGCCTCCGCCGCGCGCTCCGGTCGATCGTCCTCGGCTGGCTCCTCGGCGCCCTGTCGCACCTGCCGCTGCGCGCCGGCCTGCGGCTCGCCACGGCCGCCGGGCGGATCGGCTGGGTGGTCGCCCGCGGCACGCGCCGGCGGATGCTCGCGAACCTCGCCCTCGCCCTCCCCGAGCTGTCCGCGCCGGAGCGCGAGCGGATCGGGCGGGACTGCCTCGTCCACCTCGCCTGGCTCGCCGTGGAGATGCTCACCCTCCGCGACGACGTCGACCGGCTCGAGGACTACGTGACCTTCGCGCCGGGGGCCGAGGCGCGCCTGCGGGAGGCGATGGCCTCGGGGCGGGGCCTGGTGATGGTGAGCGGCCACCTCGGCCACTGGGAGCTGCTCGCCCGCCGGGTCGCCCGCGCCGGCATCCCCTCGGCCACCGTCGCGCGGGCCGGCTCGGACCCGCGCGTCGCCGCGCTCATCGACCGGTTCCGGGGCGAGGGGAACTTCGAGGTGCTCCTGCGCGACGCGCCGGGGACGGCCCGCGCCATCATCCGCTGCTTCCGGCAGGGGAAGCTCCTCGGCCTCCTCATCGACCAGGACACCTCGGTCCAGGGGGTCTTCGTCCCCTTCTTCGGCCGGCCGGCCTGGACGCCACGGGCCGCGGGCGATCTCGCCCTCCGCTTCCGCGCGCCGGTGGCCGTGATCTGGAGCCGGCGGCGCGGGCCGGCGCCGGGGGCCGGGCACGAGCTCCAGGTCGAGCACGTGCCCTACGACGCCGCGCCGGCCGACGCCGCCGCGGAGTCGCTCCGGATCACCGCCGCGTGCACCGCCATCCTCGAGCGCGCCATCCGGGAGCGCCCGTCCGAGTGGGTCTGGATGCACGATCGGTGGCGGCGCCGCCCCGCGGCGTGACGGCGGCGGGCTCCCCGGCGGTGGTGCCGCGGCGCGCGGCCGGGCCCGGGGGCGCGAGATCGGTTATGATCCCTCCGGTCCTCGAAGGCTCGGGGAGAGAGAAAGGAGGCGCCATGAGAATCGCGACCGTGGCATCTCTTTCCATCCTGCTGTCGGTCGGTTACGCACGGGCGCAGACGGACGCGGGGGCCCAGCAGCCGCTCGCCCAGCCCCCCCCACCTCCTGGCACCGCCCCGGCCGCGCCCCCGGCGCAGCCGCCCGCCCAGCCGCCGGCACAGGCGATCCAGGGACCGCCGCAGGGGCAGGCTGGCTACGCGCAGCAGCCTGGGTACGCGCAGCAGCCGGGCCAGCCGGAGGGGATGCAGCCGCAGGGGGCGCAGCCGGCCGCCGGCCAGGATCAGGCGACCGGGCAGTGGGTCTACACCAAGCAGTACGGCTGGATCTGGGTCCCGTACGGCGAGCAGTACACCTACCAGCCCGACGACGACACCGCGACGCCCTACACCTACGCCTATTACCCCTCCACCGGCTGGGGCTGGCTCGCCTCGCCCTGGGTCTGGGGCGTGGGGCCGGCCGCCTACTTCGGCTACTACGGCGGCTGGGGCTACGGCTGGTACGGCGGGCTCGGACTTTACGGCGGGTATGGGCCGGGCTACTGGGGCGGGTACGGGTATCGATCCGGCTACGGCTACGGGTACCGCCCCGGCTACGGCGGCTACGGCGGCTACGCCGGGTACAGACCGGGCTACGGCGGCTACCGGCCCGGGTACCGGGGCGGCGCGGTCGGCGGGATCCGGCCCGGCTACGGCGGCGGCGTCCGGCCCGGCTACGGCGGGGGCGCCCGGGGTAGCTACGGCGGCTACCGGCCCGGGTACGGCGCCTTCCGCGGCGGGGGCTTCCGCGGCGGTGGATTGAGCGGTTACCACGGCGGTGGTTACCGCGGCGGCGGCGGCTTCCGCGGCGGCGGCGGCTTCCGAGGTGGCGGCGGCGGCTTCCACGGCGGCGGCGGCTTCCACGGCGGCGGTGGCGGCGGCTTCCACGGCGGCGGTGGCGGCGGCTTCCACGGCGGTGGCGGGGGCGGTCACCGCTGACGCGGGCGCTCGGGTGGGCCGGGAGCCGGGCGGGCCTCGCCGCTACGGCTCCTGCCTCCGGGTCGTGGCCTCCCGGCCGTCGTGGCGGAGGAGCGCGCCGCGCCCCTCGACCCGGGTCGACAGGCTCACCGGCCGCCGCCAGAGCGCCTGCAGCGCCCGGAGGGTCGCGCGCGCCCAGTCGAGCTTCAGGTCGACGCCGTCGTGCCGGTGGACGAGGAGGAGCTCCCCCCGGTTCTCGTGGTTCCCGTCCTCGACCAAAATCTCCGGCTGCCCGAAGTTGGTGAGCTGCCGCAGGAGCCGCTCCTTCACCGCCGCGAACTCCCGGCTCTGCACCTCCCAGCGGGCGTGCTGGGGGCTGTACCCGAAGGAGAAGAGCCCCTGGGCGACGCAGAAGTCGAGGGTGAGGAACTCGTCGACGAAGCTGACGTCGGTGTGGTGACGGCGCACCTCGAAGATCTTCTGCTGGCCGAGCCCGAGCCGGCGGTCCCAGCGGCGGAGCTCCTCGAGGGAGTCGCAGGCCTCGTACTCCTTGCCGAAGCGCCCCTTGTTCCAGCGATCCTCGATGTCGCGCCACAGCTCCACGCCCAGGCGGTAGGGGTTGAGCTGGCCGGGCTGGAGCGAGAGCGCCCCCGAGTGGTGGTCGGCGTAGTCGACCACCTCCGAGGGGTCCAGCGCGCGCTCGGTCATGATCCGGCTGTGCCAGTAGGTGGCCCAGCCCTCGTTCATGATCTTGGTCTGGGCCTGGGGGGCGAAGTAGTAGGCCTCGTCGCGGACGATGCCCAGGACCTCCTGCTCCCACCGCTCGAGCGGCGCCCGCTCGAGGAGGAAGAGGAGGACGTCGCGCTCCGGCCGCTCCGGGAGCCTCCGGGGCTGGCCCGCGGCGGCGTCGAGCCGCTCCTGCTCCGCGGCCAGCGCCGCCGGCGGGTTGATGAAGTGCCGCATGTACTCCCGGTCGGTCCGGAAGCCGAGGGCCACCGGGCGATCCTCCGCCCCGGGCTCGCTGCGATCCGCGCGCCGCTTCACGAACGGCGACAGCGGGTCGATCAGGTTCTCGAGCGACAGGCAGCGATCGACGAAGGTCTCGACCGCCTCGACCCCGAGCCGGTCCTGGTGGCGGCGGAGGCGCGTCGCGTGGTTCGCCATCGCGTCCATCATCTTCCGGTTGGTGTGGCGGTAAGCGTAGTTGTGCTTGAAGAAGTCGGCGTGGCCGAAGACGTGGGCCATCACCAGCTTCTGGTCGACGTCCATGTTCGAGGCCTGGAGGTAGGCGTAGGAGGGGTCGTTGTTGATCACCAGCTCGTAGATCCGCGAGAGGCCGTACTCCGCCGAGCGGGAGAGCCGCTCGTACTCCATGCCGAAGCGCCAGTGCGGGTAGCGGGTGGGGAAGCCGCCGTAGGCCGCCACCATGTTGAGCTCGTCGCCGTCGAGCACCTCGAAGACCGTCTCGAAGGGGTCGAGGCCGTAGCCCCGCGCGTACCCCTCGATCCGCTCCCGGAGGGCGCGCAGGTGGGGCGGGAGGCGGTGATCGCCGGCCACGGCCGTCACCGCCCCGTCCCGAGGAAGGTCCGGATGGAGTCGCGGATCGCGTCCCGGCCCGCGATCTCGGACAGGGCCACGTCGTCGCGCGGGCCGAGCCCCTGGCGCAGCGTCCGGAGGAACTCGCCGCTGCCGCTCGGGCTGGCGACCTGCCCGTAGCAGAAGAGGTTGAGCGCGGGGAGGAGGCGATCGCGCAGGAGGTCGAGGCTGCGCCGGTCGTCCTCCGCCCCCTCGTTGTCGCCGTCGGAGAAGTGGAAGGCGTAGACGTTCCAGGCGGCCCGGGGGAAGTCGCGCGCGACGATCCCCGCGGCGAGCTCGTAGGCGCTCGAGATCCGCGTCCCCCCCGACTCCCGGGTGCGGAAGAAGACGTCCCGCTCCACCTCGCGGGCGGCGGCGTCGTGGACGACGTAGCGGACGGCGAGCCCGCGGTAGTGGCGCCGGAGCCAGGTGTCGATCCAGAAGGACTCGAGCCGGACCAGCTCCTTCTGCTGGTCCCCCATCGAGCCGGAGACGTCCATCATGTAGACCACGGCGGCGGTCGTCTCCGGCCGCGGGAGCTCCTTCCAGGTGAGGTAGCGCCGGTCCTCCCGGACCGGGACGACCACCGGGCGGAGCGGATCGTAGGTGCCGCTGGCGATCTGGCGCCGGAGCGCCTGCTTGTAGGTCCGGCGCACGTGGCGGAGCGACTCGGGCCCGGAGGGGGAGACGCCGGTGTACCGGGGGCGCGCGGTGACGATCCGGTCCGCGGCGCGCGGCCGGATGCGCGGGAGGGCGAGCCCCTCCCCCAGGATGTCGGCCAGCTCGTCGAGCGTCACCTCGACCTCGAGGAGGTGCTCCCCCTCGCCGGAGCCCGCGCCGCCGGCCGGGTCCCCGGGGCCGACCGGATCGCCCGGCGCCCCCGGCCCCTGCCCCACGCCCCCCTGCTCCCGCTCGCCGAAGCGGAAGCGGGGGAGCTCCACCGAGGGGATGGGGATGGAGACGAGCCGCCCCGCCTGCTTCCCGATCAGCTCGCCCCGCTGGATGTAGCGATCGAGATCGGCCTGGATCCGGCCGCGGACGATCTCGCGGAAGCGTGCCTGGTCCCGGGTGATCTGGAGCGGCATGGCGGTCCTCGCCCTCCGGCGTCAGCGGTCCTCCTTGGCGTCGCCGCGCGCGAAGATCGAGGCGACGAAGTTCAGCACGTCGGTCGAGCAGATCTCGCAGTACCCGGCCCCCTTCATGAGCCGCTGCTTCACCACGTCGATCTTCTCCTGCGTCTCGCGGTCGACGACGCTCGACACCAGGTTCTTCAGGTTGATGAAGTCCTTCTGGTCCTCGAAGAGCTTGAGCTCCAGCGCCTTCTGCAGCCGCTCGTTCGTCCGGTAGTCGAAGGTCTTCCCCTCGATGGCCAGGGCGCCGATGTAGTTCATGATCTCGCCCCGGAAGACGTCCTTGCGGCTCTCCGGGACGTCGATCTTCTCCTCGATCGACCGCATGAGCCGCTCGTCGGGCTCCTCGTACTGGCCGGTGTACTTGTTGCGGACCTTCTCGCGCTGCGTGAACGCCTTGATGTTGTCGACGTAGTTGGCGCAGAGCTTGGCGACCGCCCCCTCGTCGGCGCTGATCGCGCGCTGGACCTCGTTCTTCACCTGGTCCTCGTACTCGCGGGTCACGTCGGCGATCAGGTCGCGGAAGCGCTTGCGCTGGTCCTCGGAGGAGATCAGGGAGTGCTGGCGGAGGCCCGCCTCGAGCTCGTTCAGCACCATGAAGGGGTTGACGCACCCCTCGCCCTTGTCGCTCACCAGGGCGTTCGAGATCTTGTCCTGCACGTAGCGCGGGCTGATCCCCTCCATCCCCTCGCGCTCCGCCTCCTTCCGCAGCTCCTTCACGTTGTCCTCGGTGAACCCGGGCAGCGACTTGCCGTTGTAGAGCTTCAGCTTCTGCACCAGGGAGAGGTTGTGCTTCTTGGGCGGCTCGAGCCGGGTGAGCACCGCCCACATCGCGGCCATCTCCAGGGTGTGGGGGGCGATGTGCTTCCCGCGGATCCGGCGGCCGTTGTAGTCGCGCTCGTAGATCCGCACCTCCTCCGAGAGCCGGGTGATGTAGGGGACGTCGAGCTTCACCGTCCGGTCGCGGAGGGCCTCCATGAACTCGTTGTTCTGGAGCTTGCGGTACTCCGGCTCGTTGGTGTGGCCGACGATCACCTCGTCGATGTCGGTCTGCGGGAACTTCTTCGGCTTGATCTTGTGCTCCTGGGTCGCGCCCAGGAGGTCGTAGAGGAAGGCGACGTCGAGCTTCAGGATCTCGACGAACTCGATGATCCCGCGGTTGGCGATGTTGAACTCGCCGTCGAAGTTGAAGGCCCGCGGGTCCGAGTCGGAGCCGTACTCGGCGATCTTCCGGTAGTTGATGTCGCCGGTGAGCTCGGTCGAGTCCTGGTTCTTCTCGTCCTTCGGCTGGAAGGTGCCGATCCCGATCCGGTCCTTCTCCGAGAGGGTGAGCCGCCGGACGCGGACGTGCTCCACCACCCGCTCCCAGTCCCCGCGGTGCTCCTCGAGCAGCTCCTGGTAGGCGAACCGGCAGGCGGGGCAGAGCTCCCCGCCGGCGGGGATGGTGTAGCCGCCCTCCGGCGGGCAGAGCTCGGAGAAGACCTGCTCCCGCCACTCGGGCGGCACCAGGTGCAGGGGCTCCTCGTGCATGGGGCACGGGATCCGGCGGCGCCGGAGGGTGCCGTCGGCGTCGGGGCGCTCCAGGTCCCACTCGAAGGTGTAGAGGGCGCCGTCCGGCGTGCGGGAGTAGGCCTCGAGCCCCTTCTTCAGCAGGCGGGCGATGGTCGACTTGGAGGAGCCGACCGGGCCGTGGAGCAGGATCACCCGCTTCTCGGTGCCGTATCCCTGCGCCGCGCTCTTGAAGACGTTCACCAGCTTCATCAGCGGGATGTCGAGCCCGAAGACCGCGTCCTTCCCGCCGAACTGGGGATCCCCGAAGAAGTCGTAGCGGACGAGCCGCTTCTTGTTGTCGAGGTAGTCGGTCGTCCCGTGGGAGAGGATCATGTCGTAGACGCGCTGGTACGCGGTCCGGGTGACCCGCGGGGTCTGGCGGACGATGGCCAGGTAGTCCTCGAAGGACCCCTCCCAGTGCTGCTCCGAGAACGCCCGCCGGTCCTGGTGGGTCGCGATCCTCGACACCCAGCTCGTCGGCGCCGCGTGGGCCATGTCGCACCTCGCTCCCCTCGCCCCGCCCCATAACCGCGCGGCGCCTCCGCTGCCACGGGGAGCGCCCCCCCGCGGGTCGCCCGCCGCTGGCGCGGCGCGGCGCGCGCGTGCTACGTAGCGCCCCGCCCTTGATCCGCCTCGACGCCATCTCCTGCCAGCACGGCCGCCAGATCCTCTTCGTCGAGGCCACGGCGGTGATCCACCGGGGCGAGAAGGTCGGGCTCGTCGGCCCCAACGGCGCCGGCAAGTCCACCCTCTTCCGCCTCGTCACCGGCGAGGAGACCCCCGACGAGGGGCAGGTCTCGATCGACCGCGGCGTGACCATCGGTCACTTCTCCCAGGACGCCGGCGAGGCCGGGGGGCGCTCGGCCCTCGCCGAGACGATGGACGGGGCCGGCCCGGTCGCCGCGGTGGCCGCGGAGCTGGGCGCGCTGGAGCGGGCGCTCGCCGATCCCGAGCGCGCCGGGGAGCTGGAGGCGCTCGTCGACCGCTTCGGCCACGTCCAGGCCCGGTTCGACGAGCTCGGGGGCTACGCCCTGGAGGCGCGCGCGCGGGAGATCCTCGCCGGCCTCGGCTTCACGCCGGAGATGGTGGAGGGGGACGTCGCGGCGCTCTCCGGCGGCTGGCGGATGCGGGTCGCGCTGGCGCGCATCCTCCTCATGCGCCCCGACGTGATGCTCCTCGACGAGCCCTCGAACCACCTCGATCTCGAGTCGATCATCTGGCTGGAGCAGTTCCTCCGGAGCTACCCCGGCGCCATCCTCATGACCTCGCACGACCGCGAGTTCATGAACCGGGTGGTGACCAAGATCGTCGAGATCGACGGCGGGGAGCTCACCACCTACTCCGGCGACTACGACCTCTACGAGCGGGAGCGCGCCGTCGCCGACGCGCACCAGCAGGCGAGCTTCGACCGGCAGCAGGCGATGCTCCGCAAGGAGCTCGCCTTCATCGAGCGCTTCAAGGCCCGCGCCAGCCACGCCGCCCAGGTCCAGAGCCGGGTGAAGAAGCTGGACAAGATCGAGAAGGTCGAGCCGCCGCGGGTCCGGCGGACGGTCGACTTCGAGTTCTCGCCGCCGCCGCGCTCCGGCGAGGACGTGGTGCGGCTCGCCGGGGTCAGCAAGGGCTGGGGCGCCCGCCGGGTCCACGACCGGATCGACCTCCTGGTGCGGCGCGGCGAGCGGTGGGCGGTCATGGGCGCCAACGGCGCCGGGAAGTCGACCCTCCTCAAGCTGGTGGCCGGCGACGCGCGACCGGACGAGGGGGCGGTCGTCGTCGGCGGGAGCGTGAAGCTCGGCTACTTCGCGCAGCACGCCATGGAGCTCCTCCGCCCCGACCGCACCGTCTGGGAGACGGTCCAGGACGCCTTCCCGCGGGCCTCGATCGGCGCCCTCCGGTCGCTCTGCGGCTGCTTCGGGTTCTCCGGCGACGAGATCGAGAAGCGCTGCCGCGTCCTCTCCGGCGGCGAGCGGGCCCGGCTGATCCTGGCCACCCTCCTCTACGATCCCCCCAACCTCCTCGTCCTCGACGAGCCGACCAACCACCTGGACGTCGGGACCAAGGAGATGCTCGTCCGGGCCCTGGCGCGCTTCGAGGGGACGATGATCTTCGTCTCCCACGACCGGCGCTTCCTCGGCGCCCTCTCCAACCGCGTCCTCGAGCTCGGCCCCGACGGCCCGGTCGCCTACGGCGGCGGCTACCTCGAGTACGTCGCGCGGACGGGGCGCGAGGCGCCGGGGCTCCGCAGCGTCGCGATCCGCTGAGGATCCCGGCCCGGGCGAGGTCCCCCCGGGCCCCGGCGGGAGCGGCGCCGCCGCGCGCCCGGGCGGCGCGTCCTCGCGCGGCCG
>JAJXSQ010000382.1 GCA_021784495.1 Myxococcales bacterium
CCGCGGGGCGCGCGAGCGTCGGCGCCATGCCCTCCGCGCCCGCCGACCTCCCCGCCGACCTGGCCCGCCGCATCCTCGACGGCTCCCCCGACGCGGTCCTCGTCTCCGACCGCGGCGGCACGCTCCGGCTCTGGAACGGCGCCGCCGAGCGGATCTTCGGCTTCCCCGCCGCCGAGGCGCTCGGCGCCTCGATGGACCTCATCATCCCCGAGCGGCTGCGCGGCCGGCACTGGGAGGGCTGGGACCGGGTGATGGCCAGCGGCGTGACCCGCTACGGCGCGGGGCAGCTCCTCGCGGTGCCGGCGCTCCACCGGGACGGGCGGCAGCTCTCCATCGAGTTCTCGATCCAGCTGCTCCGCGACGGCGCGGGGGCGATCGAGTGGGTGGTCGCGGTGGTGCGCGACGTCACCGAGCGCTTCCAGCGCGACAAGGCGCTCCGCGCCCGCGTGAAGGAGCTCGAGGCGAGGCCGGGCGCGGGCGGGTAGGCGCGCGCCGGCCGGGCGCCGCCCCGGGGGCGTCAGGGCGCGGGGGCCGGGCCGCGCGAGCGCTCGACGAAGCGGAGCCGCAGGTCGCGGAGCAGCTCCTCGAGGAGGTGCGCCTCCTCGGGGGTGAGGTTCCCGCGGGTCTTCTCGGCGAGCACCCCGAGGATGTCGATGGTCTGCTGGGCGAGCGGGAGGTTCACCGCCGCGCCGGCCGCCCCGCCCTCGGGGTGGGGCGCGTCGCCGAGGTGGACGAGCGCGGACGAGCCGAGCGACAGGACGAAGGTGAAGAAGTCGATGGTGGGCTTCTGGGCGGCGTCGGTCACGGCGATCCCTCCCTCCCGCGCATCCTATTCGAGGTCGAAGGCCATCCGCTCGGCGGCGTAGCCCCGCTGGACCAGCAGGACGAGCTGGCCGCTGCGGCGCGCGGCGGCGGCGGCGCGCCGGAACTGGCCGAGGGTCGAGACCTCGGCGCCGTTCACCTCGCGCACCAGGTCGCCCCGCTCCACCCCGGCGCGGTCGGCCGCCGAGCCGCGGGCCACGGCGCGGACCACCAGGACCGCGCCGCCGGTCGCCGGCTCCTCCTGGAGGGAGAGGCCGACCCGCCGCTGGACGAGCTGCTCGGCGCGCGTCGGCGAGAGCTCGACCGCCTGGATCCGGGCCTCCAGGCGGGCGCCGCCGCGCCGCAGCTCCAGCCGGGCGGTGGCGCCGATCGCCAGGTCGCGGACCCGGAAGCGGAACTCCTCGGCGTCGGCCGGCGCGGCCCCGTTCACCGCCTCCACGGCGTCGCCGCGGCGCACCCCGGCCCGCTCCGCCGGCGAGCCGGGATCGACGGCGGTCACCTGGACGCCCCCGGAGCTGCCGGCCGGGGCCCCCTCGCGCGCCGGCCGGTCCTCCACCGAGAGCCCCAGGTAGCCCTGCCGGACCTCGCCGTGGGCGATCAGGTCCTCGGCGATCCGGCGGGCGCGGTCGATGGGGATGGCGAAGCCGATCCCGGCGCTCCGATCGCCGAGGATCGCGGTGTTGATGCCGATGAGCCGCCCCTCGATGTCGAGGAGCGGCCCGCCCGAGTTGCCGGGGTTGATGGAGGCGTCGGTCTGGATGAAGTCGAAGAGCGTCCGCTCCTCGGAGCGCAGGCTCCGGTGGACCGCCGAGACGACGCCGGTGGTGACCGTGTGCGCGAGGCCGAAGGGGTTCCCGATGGCGATCACCGTCTCGCCGATCAGCAGGTCGTCGGAGCGCCCCATCTGCGCCCAGGGGAGCTCGCGCCCGGCGTCGATGGCCAGGACCGCCAGGTCGGAGGAGGGGTCGGTGCCGACCACCTTGGCCACCAGCTCGCGGCCGTCGAGCAGGCCGACCCGGAAGCGGGCGCCGCGCTCGACGACGTGGTCGTTGGTGAGGACGTAGCCGTCGGGGGAGACGATCACCCCCGAGCCGAGGGAGGTGACCTGGTAGCCCTTGCGGAAGCGGGGGCGCCCGAAGAACTGCCCGAGGAGCGAGTCGTCCTCGGCCGCGCCCCGGACCCGGATCCGGACCAGCTCCTCCGCCGAGACGTTGACCACCGCGGCGCGGACCCGCTCCACCGCGGTCACCACCGGCGTCCGCCGGCTCGCGGCCGGGGTCGCCTCGGCGCGGGGGAGGGCGTCGCGGGCGCCCGCCGCGGCGGCGGCGGCGAGGCAGGCCGCGGCGACGATCGGCCGGGCCCGCACCCGGCTACTCCTCGTCGCCCTCGACCGCGTCGGAGTCGAGGGCCGACTCGACGGCCAGCGCGTCGTCGGCCCGATCCGGCAGGGCCTTCAGGTGGGCGGCGTACTCCTTCTCGTCGACGATCCCCTTGCGGAGGTACCGCTGGACGACGCGGCGATCGATCTGCTTCGGCTGGAGCGTCTCGGACATGGCGGAACCTCTGGACATCACGTGGAAAGCTGGCGAGAGCCGCGGACAATATGCGCCCGCTTGCCGGCCCGTCAAGCGACGTGCTACCGACGCCGCATGCCCGCGCCCCTCCCCCCCTCGCCGGCGCGCGCCGCGCGGCTCGCGCGCCTCGGCGGCCTCTACGCCATCGTCGGCGGCGAGGACCCGCTGGGCCAGGCCGCGGCGGTCCTCGAGGGCGGCGCCCGGGTGGTCCAGCTCCGGCTCAAGGAGCGCCCCTCCGGCGAGGTGCTCGAGGTGGCGCGGCGGCTGGTCCGGCTGGCCGGGGGGCGGGCCCTGGTGGTGGTGAACGACCGGGCCGACCTGGCGGTGCTCGCCGGCGCCGACGGGGTCCACGTCGGCGAGGAGGACCTCGGGGTCGCCGAGGCGCGGGCGGTCGTCGGCCCGGAGCTGCTCGTGGGCCGCTCGACCCGGACGCGCGGCGACGCCGAGGCGGCGCTGGCCGCCGGCGCCGACCACGTCGGCTTCGGCCCGATCTTCGCCACCGCCACCAAGGCGATCGCCGCCCCCCCCCGCGGCCTCGCCGCGCTCCGCGCCGCGGCCGCCGGGC
>JAJXSQ010000026.1 GCA_021784495.1 Myxococcales bacterium
ACCAGCCCGTGGCCGTGGTCGATCTCGACGGCGTTCCCGTACCCGCCGAGCGGCCCGGCGAGCTTCACGACCCCGGCGGCGGGTGCGAGGATGGGCGTCCCGGCCGGCGCGCCGACGTCGATCCCCGGGTGCGACGAGGTCTCACCGGTGATCGGGTCGATCCGGGTGCCGAACGGGCTGGTCACCCGCCCCGCCACCGGGAGGGGTGCGTCCTCGCCTGGGCCCGGCCCGGCCGTGGGGCGGGGGGGGAGGGGGATCGGCGCCGGGGCCGGCAGAGGGCTCGGGAGGGTCGCGCCCGGGGTGAGCGACCGCACGATCTCGTCGGCGAGGCCGACGCCGCCCGAGCGGGTGACCGCCGCGGAGAGCGCGTCGGCGAAGAGCCCCGCGCGGACCGCCGAGCCGGGGCCCTCGCCTCCCTTGAAGAGGCCGCTCGTCTCGACGATCTGCTTGACGAACTCCGCCTCGATCCCCCGCGCCGCGTCGAGCAGGCGCGGATCGGGGGCGGCCGCGGCGGGCGCGCTGGCGCCGGCGAGCCTCACTCGAGCACCTCGAGGTCGGCGTCGAGCGCGCCGGCGACCTTCATCGCCTCGAGGATCGAGATGAGATCCCGCGGCCGCGCCCCGAGGAGCGACAGCGCCTTCGCCAGGTCCTCCACGGTCGTCGTGGCGGGCAGGGCGACGGTGCCGCCGCCGCGCTCGCGCGCCTGCACCAGGTCCTGCTCGGTGGTGACGGTGGTCCCCTGGCCGAAGGCGTTGGGCTGCGAGACGAGGGGCTGGCGGTCGACGCGGACCTCGATGCTGCCGTGGGCCACGGCGACCGGCCGGATGCGGACGCCGTCGCCGGCGACGACGGTGCCGGTCCGCTCCGAGACCACGACCTTGGGGCGCATATCGGGCTGGACGTCGAGCGCCTCGAGCTCCGCGAGGAAGCCGACCGGGTCGTCCCGGCGGGCGTCGGGGAGCTTCACCGTGACGCCCGCCGCGTCGGCGGCGTGGGCCGTCCCGGCGCCCTCCTTCTGGTTCACCGCCGCGGCCAGCCGGCTCGCCGTCGTCAGGTCGGGGTTCCGGAGCGCGAGGACGATGGGCGCCTTGCCGAGGTCGACGGTGACCGTCCGCTCCACCGTCGCGCCGCCGGGCACCCGCCCGGTGGTCGGGGTGTTCTTGGTCATGAAGGCGAGGCGGGTGCCGGCGTCGTAGCCCGACACCTGGAGCGGCCCCTGGGCGACCGCGTACACCTTGCCGTCCCCGGCGGCGAGCGGCGTGACGAGGAGGACGCCGCCGGCGAGCGAGCGCGCGTCGCCCATGGCCGAGACCGCGACGTCGATGCGGGTGCCGGGGCGGGCGAAGGAGGGCAGGCGCGCGGTCACCATGACCGCGGCGACGTTCCGGGCGTAGATGTCCTGCGGGTTCACCCGGACGCCGAGGCGGGCGAGGAGGCCGGCGATCGACTGCTGGGTGTAGACGATCCGCTCGGCGGTGTCGCCGGTGCCGGCGAGCCCGACGACCAGGCCGTAGCCGTAGAGCGCGTTGTCGCGGACCCCGACGACGTCGGCCAGATCCTTCACGCGGACCGCGCCGGCCGGGCGCGGCGCGGCGAGGGCGAGGAGGGCGGCGGCGAGAGCGAGCGAGCGGGCCATGCGGCGTCCTAGAACGGCCAGATGGAGGAGAGGACCTTGGCCAGCCAGCCCCGCTCCTGGTTGTCGGTGAGGACGCCGCGGCCGGTGAACTCGACCTCCGCCTCGGCCACCACCGAGCTGAGGACGCTGTCGTCCTCCTGGATGTCGATGGGGCGCACGACGCCCGAGAGGTAGAAGTGCTGCTCCTCGCTGTTCACCAGCACGACGCGGTGCCCCTCGATGTAGAGGTTCCCGTTCGCCAGGACCTTGCGGACCACGCAGGGGACGGTCGCGGTCAGCTGCTCGGTGCGGCTGGTCGCCCCGGTGCCGTTGAAGGCGGTGGCGTGGTTTCCCTGGAGCTGCGCGCCCTTGGGGGTGGCGGTGGCCGCCGCGGAGAGGAGCGCGCTGTAGGCGGCGGCGATGCTCGACTGCCGGGAGAGGTCGGTCTCCGCGGAGCGCTGGGCGTTGGCGATCTCGGTGACCTTCACCGTGACGATGTCGTTCACCCGGAGCGCGCGCGAGTCGGAGAAGAGGGTCGAGGTCGGGCGGGAGTCCGTCCAGAGGCTCCCCGGCCCGCCCTCCTCGGCGTCGGGGTTGGTCTCCGGCACCGGCACCGGGCGCTGCTTGGGGACGTAGGCGCCGACGTGGGCCACCCCGCCGCCGCAGGCGGCCAGCGCCGGCGGCGCGAGGGCGAGGGCGAGGGCGAGGGCGAGGGTGCCGGGACGGGATCTCATGGGGCCTCCACCACCACCCGGCCGTCGACGAGCCGCCCCTCGACGCGCCGCCCGGAGGGGAGGAGCGCGCAGGCGCGGCCGCGCAGGCACGGGACGGAGCGGCCGGGCTCGGTGAGGCGGAGCGCGCCCACGCGGATCTCGACGACCACCGGATCCCCCGGGTGCGGGCCGACGTGGATCGCGGCGTCGTCGAGGACCGCGCCGGCGGCGAGCGCCCGCTCCGCCACCGCCCCCGGCGGTGGCTGCACGATCGCGGCGCGGCCCGGGAGCACCTCCTGGAGGGAGGTGGTCACCGCGCCCTCCAGCCGGTCGCCGGCGGCGAGCGGGCGGGTGGTGACGGCGGCCGGCGCGAGCACCCGGACCCGCGCCCAGGCGAACCCCTCGCAGGGGATCCCCTCCGGCGATCGGCCGCCGAAGCGGAGGGGGGCCATCCCGCTCGCGGTGACGTCGCGGAGCGCCTCCCACGCCGACGGGGCGCAGCGATCCCCCGGAGTGGTCCGGACCTCGAGCACCTCCACCCGGCCGCCGGGGACCGCCAGGGCGCCGGCGATCGCCGCCAGGGGCGTCGCCCGGGGGGCGGCGGCGAGGGCGAGGGCCAGGGCGGCGGCGAGGGGAGGGGGGGGCATGGGGGTCAGCGCAGCGAGGTGAGGCGCTGCAGCATCTGGTCGGACGTCTGGACCACCTTCGAGTTGAGCTCGTAGGCGCGCTGCACGTTGATCATGTTGATCATCTCGTTCACCGCCTGGACGTTCGAGTTCTCCAGGTAGCCCTGGTTGATCGTGCCGGCGCCCTGGTCGCCGGGGCGGAGGATGATCTCCTGGCCGCTCCCCTCGGTCTCGACGTAGAGGTTGCCGCCCACCGCCTCGAGGCCGGAGGGGTTCGGGAAGGTGTGGAGCTGGATCACGCCGACCTGCTGCGACTTGGTGCTCCCGGGGACGGTCGCGAAGACGGTGCCGTCGGGCTGGACGGTGACCTGGGTCGTGTTCGGCGGGATGGTGATCCCCGGATCGAGGACCTCGCCCGCCTGGTCGACCAGCCGGCCGGTCGCGTCGACCCGGAAGTTCCCGGCGCGGGTGTAGGCCCAGCTCCCGTCGAAGCGCTGGATCCGGAAGAAGCCGTTCCCCTGGATCGCCAGATCGAGCTGGTTCTGGGTCGCGACCAGGTTGCCCTGGGTGAAGAAGCGGGTGGTGGTCCCGGTCTGGACTCCGAGGCCGACCTGGAGCGGCGAGGGGGGGGTGCCGCCGCGCGGGTCGGGGGCGAGCGAGCCGCGGAGGGTGTCGGAGAGCAGATCGGCGAACTCGGCCCGCACCGCCTTGAAGCCGGTCGTCCCGGTGTTGGCGAGGTTGTTGGCGATGGTGTCCAGCTGCAGCTGCTGGGCTTCCATCCCGGTGGCGGCGGTGTAGAGGGATCGCAGCATCTCGGCTCCTCGGCGTTACCGGACCCGCCCGACGTCGGCGAGCCGCTGGTCCATCTGGCGGTAGGTCTGGAGGGCTTGCATCGAGCTGTCGAAGGAGCGCTGGACGGTCACCATGGCGAGCGTCGCCTCGAGCGCGGGGGCGTTGCCGAGCTCCACGATGCCGGAGCGCACCGTGACCGCCGCCGGGACGGCGGCCCCCCCCTCGCCGGGCGCGAGCAGCGAGGGGCCGACCCGGTCGACCGGGCCGACCAGCCTGGCCAGGCCGAGGGTCCCGAGCTGGATCTCCCCCGCGCCGGGCCCGCCGGCGCCGCGCGGGTCGGTCGCCCGCACGATGCCGTTCGGATCCACGATCGGGGTGAGGTCGATGGGGACGACGATCGGCTGCCCCCGGTCGTCGAGCACCACCCGGCCGGCGCCAGAAACGAGGCGCCCGACGCCGTCGAGCGTCAGGCGCCCGTCGCGGGTGAAGGCGATGCTGCCGTCCGGGTTCTGGACGGTGAGGAAGGCGCCGTCGTCCGGCAGGACGTCGAGCTGGTTCGAGGTGGTCGCGGTGGGGCCGGCCCGGAGGTCGAAGCCGGTGGCCACCGCGGCGGGGTAGGCCTTGTCCGGCGCGCCGCCGGAGGCCAGGAAGGTCTCGAAGGCGGGGCGCGCGGCCTTGAAGCCGGGAGTCTGGGCGTTGGCCAGGTTGTCGGCGACCGCGTCCAGCTGGTCGCTCCGGGCCTGCGCCCCGCACATGCTCACGTACATCCCATCCGCCATGACGCTGTCTCCTCGGGCATGCATCGAGCAAGGGTCGGGCCAGGAAGGCGGGGCGCGGGCGTCGGGTCCTTGACGCCGGAGCCGCTCCGCCGGCCGGCGGGCCTGGCGGGGCCCGGGCCGCCGGCTTATCAACGAGGAGGGAGCGTGCCGTCATGGGGGACATGGAACCGAAGACCCGACTCGACCGGCTGGTCCAGGTGAGGGAGCGCGGCGAGGACACGGCCCTGGAGCGGCTGGCGCGTGCCCAGTCGAGCCTCGGCCGGGCGACCGAGCGGCTCGCCGGCCGGCGCCAGGTCGCGCAGGCCGACGGCCGCGGCCGTGGCACGGTCGAGCTCTGGGTCGTCGAGGAGGTCGCCCACGTCCGGGCGCTCCAGGACGTCCGCAGCGCCGAGGGGGAGCTGGCCAAGGCGCTCCAGGGTGAGCAGGCGGCGCGGGTCGGCTACACCACCGCCTACCGGACCGCCGAGGCGGCCCGGCGGATCCAGGAGAAGAAGCGCGCCGAGGCGCGGGAGGAGCGCGATCGGCGGGAGCGCGGCGTCCTGGAGGAGCTGGCGACGACCCGCTTCAACGCCGGCCGGCCGCGCTAGGCGTCCGGCGAGGAGCCGGCGAGGGGGCCGCGGAGCCGGGCCATCGCGTCGGCGTGCAGCTGGCAGACCCGGGGCTCCGAGACCCCGAGGAGCCGCGCGATCTCCCGGTAGGTCAGCCCCTCGTCGTAGTAGAGCGCGAGCAGCTGCTGGAGCCGCTCCGGGAGCGCGCCGATCGCCGTCGCCACCGCCCGGCTCCGCTCCCCGCGCGCCACCAGCTCGTCCGCGGCCGGCGCGCCGCTCTCGAGCAGGTCCTCGGTCATCGGGACGGCAGGCTGGAGGAGCTGCAGGATGGCGGCGACGCCCTCGGCGTCCCCGCCGGCCGTCCCGGTCACCTCCTCGACCGTCGGCTCCCGGCCCAGCTGCTGGGCGAGCTTCGCCCGCGCGCGCTCGACGCCGTCGGCGTCGTCGCGCAGCCGGCGGGGGAGGTGGTCCATGCGGCGGAGCTCGTCGAGCATGGCGCCGCGGACGCGGTGCTCGGCGAAGGTCTCGAACTTGACGTCCCGGGCCCCGTCGAAGCGGCGCGCCGCCTCGAGCAGCCCCATCGCGCCCGCCGACCAGAGGTCGTCGGGGGAGACGGCGTGCCCGGTCCGCGCCGCGAGCCGCCGCGCGACGCGGTCGAGGAGCGTGGCGTGACGGACGAGGAGCGCCCGCTCGGGGTCGGGGCTCGTCCCGTACCTGGCGGCGCCCCGGTTCATGCGCTCAGGGCCGGGCTTCCCGCTCCCGGAGCAGCTGCTGCCAGAAGAGCTTCACGCCGCCCTGGAGCGCCTCGGGCGGGGGCGCCGCCAGGATCGCGTCGGCCAGGGTCTGGAGCGCGCGGCTCGCGGGAGAGCGGGGGTAGAGATCGACCACCGGCTGCTGGACCTGGACGGCGCGCTGGAGGTTCTCGTCGCGCGGGACGTGGCCGAGGTAGGAGAGGCGCGCGGTCAGGAACCGCTCGGTCACCTGGGTGAGCCGGCGGAACACGTCGCGCCCCTGGAAGTCGGCGGCCTGGTTGGCGATCACCGAGAAGGCGTGCACGCCGGCCCGGGCCGAGAGGACCTTCACCGTGGCGTAGGCGTCGGAGAGGGAGGTCGGCTCCGGGGAGACGACCAGGAGCGCCTCCTGGGCCGCGCCGGCGAAGAAGAGGACGTTGTCGCCGATCCCGGCCCCGCAGTCGATGAGGACCAGGTCGAAGCGCTCCTCCTCCGCCTCGAAGAGGCTCACCAGCCGGAGCTTCTGCTCGTCGGTGAGCTGGGTGAGCTCCTGGACGCCCGACGACGCCCCCAGGACCCGCACGCCGTGGGGGCCCTCGGTGAGGACCTCGTCCGGCGTGGCGCTGCCGTCGAGGAGGTGGCCGAGGTGGCGGGTCGGACAGACCCCGAGGACGATGTCGGCGTTGGCGAGGCCGAGGTCGGCGTCGATGAGCAGGACCCGGCGGCCGGCCTTGGCGGCCAGGACCGCGAGGTTCGCCGAGACGTGGGTCTTGCCCACGCCCCCCTTGCCGCTCGTCACCGCGATGACCCGGAGCGGCGGGCGCGTCGCCCGTGGCGGCTGGACCATGTCCCGGAGGCGCTGTGCTTGATCCACGTCGATCCCCTCCCTCACTCCACCGCGCCGTCGGGGCCGACGATCAGCTCGACGAGCTGGGGGCCGGTGAGGGCGTGCACGTCCTCGGGGACGCGCTGGCCGTCGGCCACGCAGCTGATCGGGCGGCTGACCCGGACCGAGGCCGACAGGATACCGCCAGGCCCGGCCGCCTCGTCCACTTTCGTCACCACCAGCCGGTCGGGGTGGAGCGCGCGGTAGCGGTCGGCGACGGCGGCGAGCTCGAGGGCGCCGGTGGCGGCGCTCACCACGAGGTGGACCTGCACGCGCGGCGCGGTCCGGACCAGGGCGGCCTGGCGGGCCACGTCGTCGGGCGAGGAGCGCCCGGCGGTGTCGATCAGGACCAGCTCCGCGTCGGCGACCCGCTCGAGCGCGCGCGCGAGCTCGCCGGCGTCCCGCGCCACCAGGACCGGGGCGCCCATGATCTCCCCGTAGCGCGACAGCTGCTCGGTGGCGCCGATCCGGTAGGTGTCGAGCGTCACGAAGGCGACGCGCTTGCGCGCCTCGAGGATGGCGCGGGCCGCCATCTTGGCGAGGGTGGTCGTCTTCCCCACCCCGGTCGGGCCGACCGCGGCGACCAGGTGGCGGCCGTCGTGCAGCCAGGGGGCCCGGCAGGGGACGAGCCGCTCGCCGACCAGATCTCGGACGTGCGCCAGGACCGCGGCGGGATCGGGGCCGGTGGCGGCGAGCGCGGTCCGGACCATCCCCTCGGCGAGCCCGGCCTCCACCCCCCGCCCGACGAGCCGGGCGTGGACCTCGGCGCCAGCCGGCGGGAGCTGCAGGTCGCGCCCGGCCCGGGCCTCGCGGGTGACGTCCGCGAGGGCCCGGCGCGCCTCCTCGACCGAGCGCCGGAGCAGCCGGATCTCGTCGGAGAGGGGGTCGTCCTCCGGTCGCGGCGTGCCGGCGCGCGCCGACCGGCGGGGCTCGACCCCGCCGGCGGCGTGGAGCGCGACCGCCTGCGCCGGGGTCCGGGGGCGGGCGCGGGTCCGCGGGAGGTCCTCCTCGGCCTGCCCGAGCGCCGCGGTGATCTCGACCTCGGCGCGGCGGAACAGCCCCCCGTCGACGGCGCGGGTGGCGAGGATCACGGCCTCGGGGCCGAGGGCGGCCTTGGCGGCCGCCAGCGCGGCGGAGGAGTCGGGGGCGCGGAAGGTTCGGACGGTCGGTGTCATCGGCATGGCTCCCGGTCTCCCTCTCTAGCAACGTCCGTTCCGCCGCGGGTCACGCGGCCACCCCGGCGAGCGACGGCTGGACGCCGATCGTCCCGGCCGGCTCGACGGTGGTGCCCGGCACCAGCTCGCGGGCCGAGACCACCAGCGCCTCGGGGACGAAGCGGCTCGCGAAGTCGAAGAGCGGGCGCCGGAGGTCCGGCGGCGCGAGGAGGACGACCGGGCTGCCCGCCGTGGTGAGGCGCGTCGCCTGCGCCTCGAGGGACGCGACCAGCCTCCGGGCCGTGTCGACGTCGGGGGCCAGGGCCGCCTCGCCGTCGGCCACGCCGAGGGTGGCGCGGAGCGCGTCCTCGGTGGCGCGGTCGAGGGTGAGGGCCCGCACGATCCCGTCGGCGCCGGCGGCGCGAGAGGTGATCTGGCGCGTCAGGCGGCGGCGCGCCGACTCGATGAGGAACGCGGTGTCCTTGGAGCGCGGCGCGGCGTCGGCGATCGCCTCGAGGATGGTCCGCAGGTCGCGCACCGAGAGCCCCTCGCGGAGCAGCCCGCGGACGACGCGCACGACCTCTCCGAGGGTGACGATCCCGGGCACCACGTCCTCGACCAGCTTGGGCGCCTCGCGCGAGACGACCGCCAGCAGCTCCTGGGCCTCCTGGCGGCCGACGAGGTCGTGCGCGCACTTCCGGAGGAGCTCGGAGAGGTGGGTGGTGATCACCGATGGGGGATCGACCAGGGTGAGCCCCTGCGCCTCGGAGCGGGCGCGATCGGTCGCGACCACCCAGACGGCGGGGAGGCCGAAGGCCGGGTCGACGCCGCGGATCCCGTCGAGGTGCGGCGCGTTCCCGCCGGGATCGAGCGCCATGAGGCGGTCGGGGTGGACCACGCCCTTCCCGATCTCCAGCCCCCGGAGGAGGACCCGGTAGGCGTTGGCGTCGAGGCGCAGGTTGTCGCGAAGGTGGATCGACGGGAGGACGATCCCGAGATCGCCGGCGACCTGGCGGCGGAGGGCGGTGATCCGGCCGGGGAGCTCGGCGCCCTTGGCGAGGTCGATGAGGGGGAGGAGGCCGTAGCCGACCTCGAGCTCCAGGGTGTCGAGCGCCAGGATGTCCTGGACCCGGTCCCCGACCGGCTTCTCCTCGGCCTTGGGGCGCGCGGGGGCGCTCCCCCGGCGCGCCGCGGCGCCCGCGCGGCGGGAGAGCGCGAAGAGGGAGGCGGCGACGGCGCCGAAGGCGGCGAGCGGCATGCCGGGGAGGAGGCCGAGCACGATCAGGACCCCGGCCGCGGTGCCGAGGACCCGAGAGTTCCCGAGCACCTGGCTCCCGAGCTGCGACGAGAGCTCCAGGCCGTCCGCGCGGGTGACCACCATGCCCGCCGCGGTGGAGACGAGGAGGGCCGGCATCTGGGAGACGAGGCCGTCCCCGACGGTCAGGAGCGAGTAGGTCTCGGCCGCCTGGGCGAGGGAGATGTGATCGCGCAGGAGGCCGGCGGCCAGGCCGCCGACGAGGTTCACCGCGGTGATGGCCAGGCCGGCGACGGCGTCCCCGCGGACGAACTTCGAGGCGCCGTCCATGGCGCCGAAGAACTCGGCCTCGCGCTGCAGCGCCTCCCGCCGCCGCCGCGCCTCGCGATCGTCGATGAGCCCCTGGGAGACGTCGGCGTCGATCGCCATCTGCTTCCCGGGCATGGCGTCGAGGGTGAAGCGCGCCGCCACCTCCGAGATCCGGTTCGAGCCCTTGGTGATCACCGTGAAGTTCACGATGAGCAGGATCAGGAAGATCACCAGCCCGACGACCAGGCTCCCGCCGATCGCGAACCGGCCGAAGGTCTCGATGAGGTGCCCCGCCGCGCCCGGCCCCTCGCCGCCGCGCAGCAGGATCAGCCGGGTGGTGGCGACGTTGAGCGCCAGGCGGAAGAGGGTGGTGATGAGGAGGAGCGACGGGAAGACGGAGAACTCGGCCGCCCGGGTCAGGCCGAGCGCGATGAGGAGCATGAGGATCGCGACGCCGACCGACAGGGCCAGGAGGACGTCGAGCGCCCCCGCGGGGACCGGGACGATCAGGATGGTGACGATGGCGAGGACCGCCGCCGCCACCAGCGTCTCGCCCCTCCCGGTCGACCTGACGGACGGCTCGGCCATGCGCTACCTCCCCCGGCCGGCGCCGGTCTTGCCGGTGACCCGGTAGACGAAGGCGAGGATCGTGGCGACCGCCTGGTAGGTCTGCGCGGGGATCTCGCCGCCCACCTTCACCTTCCGGTAGAGGAGGCGGGCGAGCGGGATGTTCTCCACGATCGGGACCCCGTTCTCCCGCGCCAGCTCGCGGAGGTACTCGGCGAGGAAGCCCTTCCCCTTCGCGGTCACCCGGGGGGAGCGCCCCTCGTCGCGCCGGTACCGGATGGCGACGGCGACGTGGGTGGGGTTCACCACCAGGGCGTCGGCGCGGGGCACCTCGCGGCGCGCCTGGCCGCGGACGATCTCGCGGTGACGCTTCTTGCGGCGCCCCTTGGCGGCCGGGTCGCCGTCCTCCTCGCGCGCCTCGCGCTTCGCCTCCTGCTTGGTCATCCGCATCCGGGCGAAGTACCGCCACCGGACGACCGCCAGGTCGAGGGCGGCGATGAGCAGCGCGACGCCCAGCACCGGGCGGGCGGCCACGCCGAGGATGCCGAAGATGGTCCCGAGCTGCGCCGCCGGCGGGAGGTCGAGGAGGCCGGGGAGCGCCAGGAAGCGGCCGCGGAGCGCCCAGAAGGCGGTGGCGCCGATGGCGCCGATCTTCAGGAAGGCGATCCCGAGGTCGAGGAGGAAGTCGCGCGAGAGCAGCCTCGCCACCTTGATCCCCGCCCAGAGGCGGCCGAGATCCGGGGCGATCCGCTCCGGCCAGACGTTGCCCTCGGTCTGGACGAAGGTGACGAGCGCCGACGCCGCCCCGGCGGCCGCCAGGACGAGGGCGACGATGGCCACCGGCCGGACGAGCAGCGCCGGCAGGTCGCCGAACGGCGCCCGGTCGACGGTGCCGGTGACCTGGGCGAAGGCGACCGACAGCGCGTCCCGGAGGGGGCCGCCGAGCGCGGTGAGGGCGGCCACCGCGCCCAGCAGGCCGACCACCGGCGCCGCGTCCCGCCCGATCGGCAGCCGGCCTTCGGCGCGCGCCTCCGAGAGGCGTCGGCCGCTCGGAGCCTCGGTGCGCTGGCTCTGCTCCTCGTCGGCCACGGCTCACCCCTGGAACGCGGCGACCGCGGCGCGGGCGGTCAGCTCGGCGATGGTCGGCGCCGAGAGGTAGAGGCCGAGGCCGCCGGCCAGGATGGCGATGGAGAAGCCGACGTTCCCGAGGTTGAGCTGCGGCGCCATCCGGTTCATGACCCCCATGGTCGCGTGGCCCAGGAGCACCGCGGCCAGGACCGGGAAGGCGAGGCGGATCGAGAGGGCGATGGCGACGATGCCCTGGCCCACCACCCGCGCGGCCAGGCCACGGAGGTCGACGGCGCCGCCGGGCGGCCAGGCCACGGCCGAGCGCGCCAGCCAGGCGATCGCCTCGCGGTGGATCCCGAGGGCGAGGGCCGCCGCCTGGGCGCCCGCCGAGAGGATCTCGGAGAGGCCGTTCGCCTGGGCGCCGCTGGTGGGATCGATCAGGGCGGAGAAGCCGAGGCCGGCCGAGAGGCCGGCGAGGGAGCCGGCGGCGAGGGCGGCGTCGAGCGCCCAGCGCGCGGCGAGGCCGCCGAGGACGCCGGTGAGGGTCTCGGTCGCGGCGGGCGCCGCGAGGCCGAGGAGCGTCGGCGGGAGGGGCACCGGCGGCGCGCCGGCGCCGGCGTACACCGCGAAGGCGACGACCAGCCCGAGCGCGAGCCGCACCTGGGCCGGGACGGTCCGGACCCCGAGGAGCGGCGCCACCAGCAGCAGGCCGGTGGTGCGGAAGAGCAGGAGGGTGAACCCCCAGACCGTGGCGACCGGGAGGTCCATGCTCAGCGCCCCGCCATGGCGACGATCGCGCGGGCGATGAAGCCCGAGAAGCGCTCCATGATCCAGCCGCCGAAGAGCCACATGGCGATCGCGGCCGCGGCGGCGCGCGGCAGGAAGCTCACCGAGGCGTCGTTGATCTGGGTCGCGGCCTGGAGGATGCCCATCCCGAGCCCGACCCCGAGCATGACGAGGAAGACCGGGGAGCCGACGGTGGCGACGAGGACCAGCCCCTCGTGGAGGAGCGCGCCGGGGAGGGGGACGCTCATCCGAAGCTCCGCACGAGGGAGGCCACCACGAGGCGCCAGCCGTCGGCCATGAGGAAGAGGGCGACCTTCACCGGGAGCGCGACCAGGGTGGGGGGGACCATCATCATGCCCATGGACATGAGGAGGGAGGCGACGAGCACGTCGACGAGGAGGAGCGGGATGTAGAGGAAGAGCCCCATCCGGAAGGCGGTGGTCAGCTCCGAGATCATGAAGGCCGGCATGACGATGGTCATCGGGATCGGCTCGCCGGTCACCGGGCGGGGCCGGCTGGAGATGTCGTAGAAGAGCGCCAGATCCTGCTCCCGGGTCTGGCGCAGCATGAACTCGCGCAGCGGCCCGCTGGCCCGATCGAGGGCCTGCGCGGGGGCGATCCGGTCCTCCAGGTAGGGCTGGAGCGCGTCGGCGTACACGCGGTTCGCGGTCGGCTGCATCACGAAGAAGGAGAGGATCAGGGCGAGGCCGACCAGCACCTGCGTCGGCGGCAGCTGGGGCGTGCCGATCGCCTGCCGGAGGAACCCGAGCACGATCACGATCCGGGTGAAGGAGGTGACCGAGACGAGGAGGGCGGTCCCGAAGGAGAGGGCGGTGAGGAGGAGGAAGAGCTTGACCGGGGCCGAGCCCCCGCCCTGGAGCTGGATCGAGAGCGGCGAGTCGGTGAGGGCGGTGGCGGCGGCGGCGGCGATCACCGGACGCTCCCGGCCTGGCCGCGCGCCAGCTTCCGGCGCAGCTCGACGTCCTCGGCGCTCTCCTCGAGGAAGGTGTCGAAGGCGGGCCCGTCACCGGGGCGCGAGGGGCTGGCGGGACCGCGGAGGCGGGCGATCAGGCTCGCGACCCTGCCGCCGGCGGGCGGCGCGGCCTCCGGCTCGGCGGCCAGGTCGGCGGCCAGGTCGGGGGCCGCGCCGAGGGGAGTCGTCCGGGAGGCCGCCGGCCGCGTCGCGAGCAGCGCGATCCCACCCTCGGAGGCGCCGAGGATCAGGAGCTCCTCGCCGAGGCGGGCGACGACGAGGGCGCGCCGGGGCCCGAGGGAGGTGGTCTCGAGCACCGTGACCAGGCGCGCGACGCTCCGCCGCCGCCGGAGGACGAAGGCGGTGGCCGCCGCCAGGACCAGGAGCGCGAGCGCGGGGAGGACGGCCGCCGGCGGTCCGGCGAGCGCGGGGAGGGCGAGCGGGGCCGGGGGCGTCGCGGGGGCGGTCGGGGCCGCGCCCGGGGCGGCGGGC